>JBMOHX010000123.1:0-10356 GCA_049317625.1 Phycisphaerales bacterium | reverse complement strand
CGTCGCGTTCAGCGTGATGCCTTTGGAGAGGACCGCCGTGTATCCCAACTCTCCGTAGTAGACCTCTTCGTTGGACAGCCCCTCTGGCCGCAGGACGTTGATGCCATAAAGCCCACCGCCGACGGGCAGGTGAAGGGCTTCGGTGTTTCGGATCGCCGCTGAAGGGGCGCGGAAGGCTTTCGCGACCGCGGCCCTCACAACGTGCTTCTTCGACCTGTCCAGGCCGTAGAGCGCGGTGACCCGGCCGGAGAAGTCGGTTTGCGTTTCGGAGTACCAGTCGACCCGGGCCTGTGATTCAAGCGTGAACCGCGCGGTCATGTCCCAACGGTCGATGACAAACGCGCCAAGCCACTGCTCCGAATAGCTGTTTGCGCCTGAGAGCACGTCGGGTGGCCCGCCCTCGGTGTCGATCGTCACCAGCCGCGCGTTCGCGCCCACCGACACGCGGTGGGAGTCCACCGGCTTGAAGTTGTACTGCGCCTCCAGGTCGTTCTCGGTCGCGAGGTAACTCCAGAAGTTGGGGCGGTAGCTGTCGTCGAAGTTCCCGAACCAGCGCACGTACCAACTCGTGTCCGCGTCCTCCTCGTGCACGAACTTCACGTGCGGCCGCGTCGAGTGGAAGTTGTACTCCGACTCGGGCTGGACGCCGAGGAACTCCTCCGAGCCTCTCGTAAAGTTCGTGTACCCGATCCCGAACTCCAGGCGGGCCTCTTTCGAGAGCTGGGTTTCCGCTTCGAAGTCACCGATCCAGCGCCTGTAGAAATCGTCGGAGCTGAAGCTGTCCGGCGAGAGCGCGTCCTCGCTCGACTCTTGATCCTCGTACCCCGCTGAAAGCCGCCACGCGGTCTTGCCCGTCTCCGCCCCGTACCGCAGGTGCGTAAACACGTCACCGAACTCGTTCACCTGCGTTGCCGCCAAGAAGCCCGTCGTGTCCTTGGGCGACTTGGTCAGCACGTTCACCACGCCGTTGAACGCGTTGGCCCCCCACGCCGCGCCGCCCGGGCCGCGGACGACCTCGATCCGCTCGATATCCGCCGCGAAAATCGGGAGCCGCTGGAAGTCGACGCCGCCGAAGAACGGATCGCTCCCGTCGCGTCCATCCACCAAGAAGAGCGTGCGGTCGGCGAACTCGTGGTGCAAGCCGCGCACCCCGATCGCCGAGCGATTCCGGTCCAGACGCAGCATGTCTACGCCGGTCGCGTTCGAGAGGAGATGCTCGATCCGCAGGATGCCCGAGTAGCGGATGTCGTCCTTTGTGATGATGCTGATCGGGAGCGAGGACTGCGTGATCGGTTGCTCCGTGCGCGACCCCGAAACCACGACCGGTATATCGGCGAACTGCAGCAGCTCGTCTCCGCCGGCCGACCCATCAGGCAGAGACGGCGCCTCTTGTCCCGCGGGAACATCAGGGGGCAGCTCGGGTTCGGGTGGCAACGCCTCCTGCCCCGCGGCGATCCGCGCGAGCCCGGCGCTCGCCGCGACGGCCAGCAGCCGCCTCGCGGACCTGATATCCAGTCTGTTGCCCTTGTGGCTCGACATGGCGCCCCCGAGTTCTTGAACTGTGTGCGGTCACTTCCGGAGCAAGGCCCGACTACTCGGACGGCCCCGGCTCACGAATCGGATGTCGAAGCCCCCAGCTTCGAGGAACTCTGGTGTTTGCCGCTGTTTCTTCGGAGACGGGACCGTGGCCAGAAGGGTCGCCAGCTCAGGCCGCGGCACGCCGAGAGCCACTCGCGCCCTCTCGGAGTGCCCTTACGCCCAACACCGTCACATCGTCCGACTGATGAAGGCTGCCGACCGACCCGTCCAGCAGCGAAGCCATCTCGTACATCGCGGCTTCCATCCCGTCCTGCCCGGACCGGTCCATCGCCGCCAGCAGTTTCCCGATCCGCTCCGTCGATGGCGTGCGCGCTCCGGGCCCCGCTTCCTCGCGCAGCGCGAGATCGAGCCCATCGGTATAGATGTACATGGCGTCGCCGTCGCCGAGCGTCACGTCGCACTCGTCGAACTCGGCGTCGTCGAAGATCCCCAGCAACGGTCCGTCGGTCTCGACTGCCCGCGGGCTGTCGCCCCGCACCACCACGGGAGGCGGATGCCCGGCACCGGCCAGTGTGATGCTCCGTGATTCGGTGTTCAGCACCCCGTACACCGCGGTCGCGAACCGTCCTCCGGTGGCGCTCTCGCACAGGCGGGCGTTGAGTTGTTTCAGCACCGCCCCCGGCCGAAGAACCCCTTCGGCGCACGCGTTCCGCTCGATCCCCGCGAGCGAGTTCGACAGCACCATCGTCAGCAGCGCCGCGGGCACGCCGTGGCCGACCACGTCCGCCACCAGGAACGAGATGGTCTTGGGGTCCACCGAGTGCACGTTGTAGATGTCGCCGCTCACAAAGTTCATCGGCCGGTACAGCAGCCCGAACTCCAGCCCCCGCACCCGCGGCATCGGGGCCGACGTGAACTCCCGCTGGATGCTCGCCGCGAGGTTCAACTCCTCGTACATCCGCTCGATCTCGCCGCGGACGCCCGCCTCGCAACGCTGCGCGATGCGGACCTCACCTGCGAGCATGCCGACCGCGGCTTGTCGCTCCGCGAGGGCGTAGCACATCGCCGCGACGATGGTGGGGGAGGCCGAAGGCTCGACAAACAGAACCCCGTGGCGCTGGAGCGGCCTCCAGGCCTCCGCGTCTTCGAGCACGATCACCGCGGGGAGGCCCACGTTCTCCGCGGCCCCCACAAATCGATCCACCTCGATCGGTGACGTGCGCGAGTGGGCCAGCAGAACCAGCAGCGACTCCTCGGGCGGAGCCGTTCCCGGACGCTCGAGCGACTCCAAGATGGACGGGAGCGGAACGCAACGCACGCCGGGCGATGGGGATGCGGGCCAAGCCCCGAGCAGCTCGGCCGTCCACCGTCGGACGAAATCCGAATCAAGCCCCCCGTGGGTGACGCACAGAAGCGGCTTCGCCGGGTTGATCGACACCGTCTCCCCCCAAGGGCTCAGTGCGCGAACGACACGCCCCCGAGGCGGATGCCGCGACAGTGGGGGGTATCGGCCTACTTGGCTCGCTTCTTGAGGCCCTTGGTGTCGACGTCGATCTTGTCGCCGTTCTTGAGCTTCAACTGGCTGATGGTTCCGCCTTTGAGCTCGATGACGAACTGCGCGGGGAACTTGCTGGGGTACCGCTTGAGCCGCTGCTCGTACTTGTTGTTGGTCTTGGCCCAGTCCGGCACACCCGGCCCGCCGCTGAGGGGCTTCTCTTCGTCCGTCCGCGGAGTTTCCGCTTTCATCTCGTGCATCGCCACGATGCGCCCGGTCTTGTCCAGGTAGATGATGTCGATGTCGACCGGGCAATCCCGCATCACGAAGCTGTGCTGCTGGACCGCGCTGTCGGGGAACACGAAGAGCATGCCGCCATCCGCCGGGATCTCGGCTCTCCCCGAAAGGCCACGGAATCGGGTCTGATCCTCCAGCGCCAGGTCGAGCTTGAACGACTTGCCGTCGAGCTTGACGTCCGCCGTCTTGGGTCCGTCGTCGGCCTTCTCGTCGCAGCCGGAGACCGACGCGAGGCAGATCGCCAGCACAAGGAACACACCAAGCATCAGGATCTTCGGCACAGCCATGCGTTGTCCTCCGTCGAGAAAGTCACCTCGGAACGCGGCATCGTATCGAGGCAGAACGCCCCGCGGAACTCCTCGGCGCTCATCTCCCCGGCCGCTCCGCCCGCAAGCCCCGGAATCGACCACCCGGCGATAAGCCCGATCACACGACCGGGCCGTACTCCCATCGCCCGATAGGTGTCCAGGCGCGTGTCGCCGTGCCGCTTGGCCAGTCGCTTCCCGTCGCTCCCGCGGACCAGCGGCAGGTGGACGTACCGCGGGACCTCGCTGAGTCCGAGCGCCCGGTACAGCAGCATCTGCCGCGCGGCGGAATCGAGGAGATCGTCCCCTCTCACGATATCGGTCACTCCCTGACGCGCATCGTCCACGACGACCGCGAGTTGGTACGAGGGTTGCCCTCGCTTGGTCCACACCACGAAGTCGCCGACCGTGGCCGCCGGTGAATGCCGCTGGGGGCCCGCAAACCCGTCGACGAACTCCACGTCCTCCGGCGGTGTGGCGAACCGCCAACTCGATCCCGGTTGGTCAAACTCCCGCGCAGCCAGCGGCGGGCGCAGCAAAGCCGGGAACGCCGACTCGGTGGCTCCCTCCTGAGGGGCCGAGGCCGCCAGTTCAATCTCTGTTCGTGTCAGGTCGCTGGGATACGCCAGCCCCCTCCGCGCCAATCGAGACATCGCCTCTTGATACGGGGTCAGATCCGCGGACTGAACCAGTGGGCCCTCGTCCCAATCGATCCCGAGCCACTCGAGCAACTCGACCGTGAGGTCGATCGCTCCCGGCTTGATGCGGGGCCCGTCCAGGTCCTCGATGCGGAGCACGATCTTCCAACCGCGGCTTCGCGCGATCGCCCAGTTGATCAGAAAGGTCCGCGCGTTCCCAAGATGGAGCGCACCGGTCGGAGACGGCGCAAGTCTCGTTTTTGCAGGTAGTTGAAACGTCTTTCCGCTCGTGTCCATCTCGACTCCCGCCGGCTCGCCCCCCCGTTCGCCTTGTTCTCCACGGATACCGTACACTCCGTGGAGTCCGCACCGGAGCGAGGAATGCCAAAGTTGACAGAGGACGAAGTCGAGCGCGCGATGCCGCGCGTCCCGGAATGGGGGCTGGTCGGCGAGGCCATCCAGCGCACCTTCCAGTTCAAGGACTTCCAGCAATCCATGCGGTTTGTGCAGTTGGTTGCCGAAGCCGCCGAGGCCGCGAACCACCACCCCGACATCCTCATCCGGTACAGCCGCGTGACGCTCACCCTTCAAACCCACGATGCCGGCGGCATCACCGAGAAGGACTTTGACCTCGCAGCCAAGGCCGATGCGTTTGCCGCCGAGCTTGCCCCCAGCCAGCGTTCCACAGGGACCCCCGCGAAGCCCAAGAAAAAGGGTGACGGACGCGGGGCGTGATCTCGTTCCTCTCCAAGATCCTGCGGCCGGAGGGGGTGACGGCTTCTCAGTACGGCGCGATGCCGCCCGCCGCGGTCGCCGCGGAGTCCGCCTACGACCCCCGCTTTGGAGATTGGTCGACAGGCACCTCGGGCGCGGTTGATCATGCGCCGGTCGAACTGGAAGTCGGCCGCCTTTGGTACGCGCTGGTCGCGCTTTTGAGGCCGCGCCGGATTCTCGAGACCGGCACGCACCGGGGGTACTCGACCACCTGTCTCGCCGGAGGCTTGCAGTACCTCTCGACCTTCGACGACGCGCCGCGCGAGATCGTCACCATCGACGTTCAGACGCACCCGCACCTCTGGGCAGGCACGCCCCTCTCCCGGTTTATCCGCTTCGTGCAGGGTGAAGCCGCGAAAGTGCCGGTCGACGGTGAGTTCGACATGATCCTGCTCGACAGCGATCACTCGTACGCCGTCGTCGCCGCCGAGATCGAGGCCTTCGAGCCGCTGCTGACGGTCGGGGGAGTGCTGCTCTTTCATGATTCGCTCTACTTCGACGGAGTCGGCGCGGCCGTGAAGACCGTCGAAGCCTCCGGCCGCTTCGAACTCCTGACACTCGATTCCCCCCGCCACACCCTCGACTTTCCGCGCGTCGCTGGCCCCACGCCCTACCGGTCCCCGGGTGTCACGCTCGCGCGGAAGCGAGCACCGGGCCCGGTCATCAGACCGTCGCCCGAATGTGCGGGTCTCATTTTGGGTGATGTTCGGTCTCCGGCCCTGCTGCGGGGGCCTCTGGACGGGAGCCCGCCGTCAATTCACAACCAACACTTGCCCGGAGCGGGCGGGCGTCCCTAGTGTTGTGGCCCCACCCGCGCCGTCGTGCGATCTCGCGGAGGGGGTTTTGATGAAGAGGTCGGTATGCCGAGCAAGTGTCACTTCACGGGCAAGAAGGTCAGTCGCGGGATGAAGCGCGCTTGGCGTGGCCAGGCGGTCAGCAAGGGCGGCTTCGGTCTGAAGCCCACCGGCATCACCCGCCGCACGTTCAAGCCGAACCTGCAGGAAGTCAACGCGATGATCGACGGCAAGGCCGTCCGCGTCAAGGCCTCGACCAAGGCCATCCGTGGCGGTCTGGTCGTCAAGGCCCTCCGCCGCAAGTACGGCTACACCCGTCAGCAGAAGGCCGCGGGCCTCGCGTAAGTCCAACCCCTGAGCTCTCTCCACGCACCCCGGTCGACCGGGGTGCTGTCTTTTTTGTTTGAACGAAATCCTGCGAGAGAACCGCGGCGCCGTCGTTCTCATCGCATGGGCATTCTGCCCACCACCGCGAGTCGCGGTGAGACCACGTCGACGAGAGTCCAAGCGGGCCTCTTCCGGCCAACTCGCGAGCCCGCTGATCGCGGCGGTGGCGGGAGCGGCGGGGTCAGAGGCGCTATTCGACAACAACCGGATGCAACCGGGCCCCTCGCGGACCCGATTCGTGCGCGGGATGCTGCCGGTTGTCGCTCAGGGGTGCCGCATTCCGCGAGGCGTGCAAGTCGGCCAGCCGCAGACGGTGATTCTTCCCTGGGAGTAGAGCGGAGAACCTGCCGCCGTCGCCCCTTGGATTGGACGTGCCGTCTTCGGCCTACACGCTCCTTCCCTCGGTCAACCGTGAACGCCCTCCGCCCGAGGAAAGCTCCCTGTACGCATGTGCTCGTCGCGTGATCGCCTCCCGGGACCTTCTGTTTCTCCTTCCTTCCGATGAGGCCCTCCCTACACTCATTGCCAGATGAAGTGCGACCAGTGCGACAACGAGGCCACGGTCCACGACCTCAGCATCAAGAACGGCGTCAAGATCGAGCGCCACTTGTGCGAAGTCTGCGCGGCACAGCACGGCTTGGCGACGCAGCCGTCCCACCAGATTGGAGAAGTGCTGAAGGTCGTTGTCGGCATGCCCGGCATCGTCCCGATGACGCGCACGACCTCGTGCCCCAAGTGCTCGATGAGTTTCGCCGAGTTCAAACAGCACGGCCTCCTCGGTTGCGCGTACTGCTACGAAGCCTTCGCCGCGCAGCTCGGGCCGCTGCTGGAGCGGGCCCACGATGGCGCGGTGCGTCATACGGGTAAGGTTCCGGTCCGCGCCGCGGCGAAAGCCGGCGCCGCTCCCGCCGCGTCCCGCCAGATGGCCGAAGAGTTGGAGCGCAGGTCGCTGGCCCTTTCGATGCTGCGCCGCCAGCTGGATACCGCCGTCTCTGCCGAGCAGTACGAGCTCGCCGCGAAACTCCGGGATGACATCCGTCGGATGCAGGAGCAGGCGCCACCGCCGGTCGGGCCATGAGCGACCCATCACCCGATCCTCGTTCCGCGGACCGTCCCGGTGCGCCGTTGCCCTTGGAGTCCACGACGCCGTGGCTCCTGGGAGAGGGCGACGGGGTCGACGTGGTGATGTCGTCGCGCGTGCGGCTCGCCCGCAACATCGCGCAGCTGCCGTTTCTTCCCAAGTCGGGGCGTGCCGACCGCCAGCGGAGCCTTCAAATGGCCCGCGAGCGAATCTTCAAGGCCGACCTCGCGCCCAGAATGGTGTGGATCGACCTGCACGACGCCACTCCGCACGACCGAACGCTGCTCGTCGAGAGGCACCTGATTTCGAAGCAGCACAGCAAGGGGCGGGCGACCCCCGGCACCGCACCCGCAGACGACCCTCGCGCCGTCGCCTTCTCCGTCCCCGACGAGCGGTTGTCGGTGATGGTGAACGAGGAAGATCATCTCCGCATCCAGGTTGTCATGCCGGGCATCGCCCTTTCCCAGGCGTGGCAGAGGATCAACGACGTCGACGATCGCATCGAGGCCGGCATCGACTACGCCTTCTCGCCCCGTTTCGGGTACCTCACCGCCTGCCCGACCAATGTCGG
Source organism: Phycisphaerales bacterium (assembly GCA_049317625.1). Classification (GTDB taxonomy): domain Bacteria; phylum Planctomycetota; class Phycisphaerae; order Phycisphaerales; family UBA1924; genus JBEIUO01. The sequence continues at coordinate 2,475 of JBMOHX010000123.1, read as the reverse complement.
GACCGGCTTGCGCATGAGCGCGATGCTCCACCTCCCCGCGCTGCGCCTCACCGGCGAACTCGACAAGGTCAAGCGGGCTGCGCAGGACATGTCACTCGCGGTGCGAGGCTTCTACGGCGAAGGCTCGGACGCCGTCGGCGACCTCTACCAAATCTCGAATCAATCCACGCTCGGCCGCACCGAAGAGGCGATCCTCCGCGACCTCGAGCAGGACATCATCCCGAAAGTGGTCGAGTACGAGCGGGTCTCGCGCCGGGAGCTCCTGACCAAGCGCCGCCTCGGTGTTGAGGACCAGGTCTTCCGCGCGTACGGCACGCTCCTTCACGCGCGACTCCTCGCCACCGATGAAGCCATGCAGTTGCTCAGCACGCTCCGGCTCGGAGTGGTGCTCGGGATCATCAAGGGCCTGGCCCACCAGAAGGTCAATCGGCTCATGCTCGCCGCGCAGCCGGCCCACCTGCAGCGCATCATCGGTACCGAGCTCGACCAGGAACAGCGCCGCGCCGCGAGGGCCGCCGTGCTCCGCGCGGAACTCTCCAAGCCCTGAAACCCGACGGCCTGGCGCACGCTGCCGTGTCGCGGGGTCGCGAGCGCACCCCTCCGCCGGGTATTCTCTCGCTGATGAAGGGGAACAACGATCGCAAGTTTGTCTGGCCGCCGAATCCCGTTGGCATCGCGGCCGACCCGGGACCCGGCGATCCGGACGCGGCGGAGGTTTCATTCATCGAAGTCGGGCGGAACGCCGAGCCCGCTTCGTTCCCCGCCGCGGCACGCGAGACACCATGGCAACAGGTCGAGTCCACGTGGTTCGGGGTCACCGCAGCGCCGCTCCTCCGCCGCGCCCAAGAGCGAGGGTTCGTGCCAGACACACCGGAGCGGTATTGCCCGCGTTGCGGCCGGACCCGGCGCGGGCCGGTGGCCGCGGGCGGAGACGACTGCGCTGCATGCCGCGACGAGCGGATCCCGTGGGACCGCGTGGTCAGGCTGGGCGAGTACGAGGGGCTGCTCGGCGAAGTTGTCCGGGAGCTCAAGTTTCAGCGGTGGCGTCGGGTCGGGATGGATCTCGGAGTATGGATGGGGGCTGCGCTCGAATCCGAACTTCGCCGGCGCGGCGTCCGGGCCGATCGGGTGTTGCTGACCCCCGTGCCCTCTCACTGGACGCGTCGGCTGATCCGAGGGATCGACCATGCCGCGGTGTTGGCCAGGGCCGCGGCGTCCGCGGCCGGTGTGAGGCACCAGGAGGTGCTCGGAAGAGGGTTCCGTCTGCCACAGGGCGGTCTTGGGGGGGAGGCGAGGCGGCGGAACCTCACCGGGACGATGCGGTGGCTGTCTGGAAGCGGTGAGCCAGGGGTCGAGGTAGTTGTGGTCGTGGACGATGTGATGACGACTGGAGCGACGCTGCGAGAGGCAACCCGGGCCATACGGGGGCGCGAAGAGTGGGGGAGGCGTGCCCGAGGCGGTACAAACGGGGCGGGAGGCCCCGAGATATGGTGTTTGGTTGGGTGCAGGTCGGGAGATTAGGCTCCTTGCGGAGGGCTGAGAGTGGTGTCGGAGGGCAAGGATCGGGTGGGCGGGTGGAACGGATGGAGGAGAGCGAAAGGATGAGGTGATCGCAAGTGGAGTGGGCGGGGGAGGTTTGCGAAGATTCGCGCTAAAGTGCTGGGTGCTGAGCTTGACTGGAGGGGGCGGTTGGGTATGCTTCTCTCCCGCCACTTGAGCGGCCGACCGAATGAGCCAGCGGCTGAAACGGTCTGCATCTTTGAAAAGTAAACAGTTGGGAATCGCACGAGAGTGTGCGTTCGGATGCATTGGGGAACACCCAAGTCCTCGACTGGGACGGCGCCGAACGAATCCAAAAATGGGGCAAGCCAAGAGGTTTGAACCCCACAGTCGGTGAAAGGGTCACAGCTTTCACGGTGTCACTCACGTGTGGACTGTCCGAGATAGGCCCCCCGCTTATTTCGGGCAGGAGGTGAATGATGCCAACCATCGACAAGCCGTCGATGGGGACGAGTCGCGAGACTCGTCCAGACCACTTCATGAGCCGCGAGGCTTGTGAGGGAACATGGTTGAAGCTTCTTTTGAAGATCTCCCGTCGCAAGACGGGTTCAACGAAAATCAATTGAAGAGTTTGATCATGGCTCAGATTGAACGCTGGCGGCATGGCTAAAACATGCAAGTCGAACGAACCCGCAAGGGTGAGTGGCGAAAGGGTTAGTAATACGATCGAATGTACCCCGAGGTGGTGGATAGCTATGGGAAACTGTAGGTAATACACCATGATCTCCACGGAGCAAAGTTTTAACGCCTTAGGAGCAGCGATCGTCCTATCAGGTAGTTGGTGGGGTAAAGGCCTACCAAGCCGAAGACGGGTAGCGGGTGTGAGAGCACGGCCCGCAACATCGGAACTGAGACACTGTCCGGACTCCTACGGGAGGCTGCAGTAACGAATCTTCCGCAATGGGCGAAAGCCTG
>JBMOHX010000122.1:0-10390 GCA_049317625.1 Phycisphaerales bacterium | reverse complement strand
TGGGTGCTCAGCACGGTGCACCCGGACCCGCACGATTTTTCGCTCATCCCCGTCGACGCGATCGAAAATCTAGACGAGCTCCGGGCTCGTATCCCCAGCGCGTGTTGGCTGCTCGGCTGCACCGCGTTCCTCCACCTGCTCGGGCTTGTCGATGACCGCCGTCCCCTGGGCCCCTTCGTCAAGCTGGCCCTGATGCTGGCAACCGCCGCGGCCTTCACTCTCGGCACCGAGAGCCGGATGCTGACCTTCCTCGACCCCATCGCGGGCGGACGTTGGCTCTCCGTCGCGATCACGTGTCTCTGGATCGTCATCGTCACCAACGCCATGAACTTCATGGACAACATGGACGGGCTCGCCGGCGGGGTCGCCGCGATCTGCGCCGGGTGCTTCATGGCGACGGCCGCGCTTCACCACCACTGGTTCATCGCGTCAACCTTCGGGCTCCTCGCCGGCTCCCTCCTCGGCTTTCTCCGCTTCAACTTCCCGCCCGCGAGGCTCTTCATGGGCGACGGCGGCTCTCTCGTCATCGGGTTCCTCCTCGCCGTCCTCGCGGTCCGCATCTCGTACATCCAGCCCGCCTCGGGGGGGGGCGGCTCCACCCCCTGGCACGCGGTCCTCACGCCTCTCGTCATCCTCGCGGTCCCCATTTACGACTTCGTGTCGGTCACCCTCGTCCGCCTCTCCCGCGGCAAATCTCCCTTCGTCGGCGACCTCAACCACTTCTCCCACCGGCTCGTCCGGCGCGGCCTCACCAAACCCGCGGCGGTCGTCGTCATCTACGGGTTCACCACCGCCACCGGGCTCGCCGGCGTTCTTCTCAGCCACCTCTCCGCATGGCAGGCCTGGCTCGCGGGCGCTCAGGTGCTCGTGATGCTGTTGGTCGTCGCGGTCTTCGAATACTCCGCCGCCACCGCACCCGCCGAGGAAGCGGGCAAACTGTGACCGACGCGCCGCGTCAACCCCCGCTCCCCGCCGGCCTCCTGCCACTCGCCGCCGCGCTGGTCGCGCTCGTGCTCGTCCGAGCCCAGTCCGCTTTCGACCCGTTTCCCTTCTGGTCAAGCGACCCCACCATCATGGAAGCACCCACCATCGCGATCACCCCCGCGAAGGCAGTGCTCTTCGACGTGCTCACGCTGCTCAACGCCGCGGCGCTCGTCTGCCGACTCCCGGCGGCGTTGCGGCCGGGCCCGATTGCCGCGGCGGCCTTCGCAGCCTCGGCGCTCGCCGCCGTGGCCCGAGGGCTCGTCAACTCTCACGCCCCGCTCGACGACCTCATCATCGGCGCCGGCTGGACCTCCGCGGTCGGCGCAGCGATCGCCCTCCACGCCGCATCCGCACTCCCGGCACTTCGACGCTTCTTGCTCGCCTGCCTCACCGGCGCGATCGCGGCGGTCAGCGCCAGAGCCGTCGTCCAGGTCTTCATCGAACACCCGATGAGCGTGCGGACCTTCCTGCAGACCAAGTCGCAGGTCTTCGAGGCTCAAGGCTGGTCCCCCGGCTCTCAGATGGCGCTCTCGTACGAGCGGCGCATCATGCAGGCCGACGCCTCCGCGTGGTTCGGAATCTCCAACATCCTCGCGACCTTCGCCTCCGCGTGCGGCGTGTTCTTCACCGGCCTCCTCGCGGCCGGCTTGCGCCGTGATGAACCTTCTCGACGAGCAACCTCGCCCCTGATCTGGTGCGGGTTGTGCCTCGGCCTCGTCGCCTCGGTCGGCACCCTGTACCTCACGGGGTCCAAGGGCGGCGGCGTGGCGTTCGCGCTTGGCATTGGGGTGCTGGCGACTGGATTCCTCGCGCGCCGAGCGGGTGCGCGCCTGCCCCCGTGGACGCACCGCTGGCTGGGCGCCGCGGCGGTCGCCGCCAGCCTCGGCGCGGTCGGGCTCCGCGGCATCATCGGCGATCGCATCGGCGAGTTGAGCCTGCTCTTCCGTTCGTTCTACCTCGAAGCAAGCGCACGGATTTTTGCTCAGAACCCGTGGGGCGTCGGCCCTTCGGGTTTCAAGGACGCGTACCTCCTGGCCAAGAACCCCCTCTCGCCAGAGGACGTGGCCAGCCCCCACAACATCCTCGCAGATTGGATGTGCTGCCTGGGAATCGCGGGCCTGGGGTGGTGCGCGCTGTGGCTGATCTGGATCTCCGGCGCCGCTTCCCAGTCGACCGCCGACGCAGCGGACGACCAGACCGAAGACAGGCCGCTGATGCGAGCCGCGTTCATCACCCTCGCCGCGCCAGCCCTCTTCGGTGCGATGATCGAACAACGCGCGGCGACGCCCGAGGGGCTCATGATCAGACTGGGTTCGATCATCCTCGGTGCGGTGATCGCGTCCGCTGTGCTCCGCGGGATGACGTTCCGTGCCATCGGCCCCGCGCTCGCCGGCGCAGCCTGCACGCTGGCCGCGCACGCGCAGATCGAACTCACGCCAACCGCCATGGCGTCCTGCGGCTGGTTCCTCTGCCTCTGCGCCGCCCTCGGCGGCCGGACGAGCCGCCCGGCGAAATCGCTCCCGTGGGCCACCCCGGTCGCGCTGCTCGGGATCGCCGGCGTGATCGCATCCCAATCCCCCCGCGTTTGGAGATGGGAATCCGCGCTGACATCCGCCGCCGCGGCAGTCGAACGCCTCCCCGAACTCCGGGCCCGGAGGGACGCGCTCGCCAGAGGCAAGGCCCTCCAGCCGGGCGACACGCCGCTGGGCTTCTACAACGAGATCTCGAAGCTCGCCGGCGGCAACCCCACTCCGCCGCAGAACCTCGGCGAGGCGATCGACGCCACGCTCGCGCGGGTACGCCTCGCGGCAGTCACAAACGCCGCTCGGGACCTGGAGTACGCCGCGGCGGCCACCCCCTGGCATTTCGAGACCCTGCGGGCCCTAAGCAGTTTGGACTTGGAGCTGCAACTCTCGCGGACTCCCGCGAACGGTCTGGTGCCTGCATCGGAGTTTGACGGCCGCCTGGAGGCGTTCGCAACCGCAACCGGGAAAGCCACGGCCTGGGGGTGGCTCGGCGTGCTGCGGGATGCATCCGCGGAGCGATCCCGTTTGCCAGAAGCACGCGAGGCCGCGTACCGGGCGTGGGAAAGGGCATCGGAGGCGGCACCCCACGATCCGTCCTACGCGAGCCGGGCGGCGTTCGCGGCGTTAGCGGCAGGGCGGAAGGGCGAGGCCGCGGAACTGGCGGCCCGGGCGCTGCGGGTCGACGAGCAGATGCGGCTGGACCCACTCCGACAGCTGCCGAAGGCCGACCGCGCCAGGCTGGAGCAGCTGCGTTCAGGGGGTTAGGACGTCCCCGCCGGATTGTGGGGCACGCCGCCAGCGCGACTTGATCGGCCCGTCCACGCGGCTAACATTTGTCCCGTTTTGCGCGGCCCTTTCGGCGGTTTCGCCAGGACGGGCTCCGGCTCAACGACTGCTATGGACGACGACCCAGACAGTCCGGACTCAGGTCCCGGCCCTCGCGGCGGTGGGACATGACTCCGGACTGATTCTCCAGTTGTTTCCGGTGCAGTTGATTCTTGGGCAACCAACGACAAAGTGTTTGAACAGGCCGCGCGGCATGGCCCGATCGCGGCGGGCGGTGGATACCAGTGGGGTCTCGACAGGCCCCCAGCAGCAAGGAAAGGTTCGATCATGTCAGCTGACCTGTCTTACATCCGCAACTTCGGCATCTGCGCCCACATCGACGCCGGCAAGACCACGGTCACCGAGCGCATCCTCTACTACACGGGCAAGAACTACAAGATCGGCGAAGTGCACGAAGGCACCGCCACGATGGACTTCCTCGAGGAAGAGCAGCAGCGCGGCATCACGATTCAGTCCGCCGCCACGACCTGCCCCTGGACGTTCCACGGCGTCGACTACAAGCTGAACCTGATCGATACCCCCGGCCACGTGGACTTCACGATCGAAGTCGAACGCTCCCTCCGCGTCCTCGACGGCGCGGTCGCCGTGTTCGACGGCAAGGAAGGCGTCGAGGCCCAGTCCGAGACCGTCTGGCGTCAGGCCGACCGGTACAAGGTGCCGCGGATGTGCTTCGTCAACAAAATGGACAAGATCGGCGCCAGCTTCGACTTCTCCTTCGGCACGATCAAGGAGCGCCTCGGCGCCAACGGCATCCCGATCCAGTACCCCATCGGCGTCGGCCACGACCACAAGGGCATCATCGACCTCATCACCAAGCGTGCCTTCTACTTCGAGGGTGACAAGGGTGAGACCGTCGTCGAGCAGGACATCCCCGCGGACCTCGCCGAGACCACCGACAAGTGGCGCCAGCTCATGCTCGAGAAGATCGCCGAGCTCGACGAGTCGCTGACCGAGAAGTACCTCCTCGACCCCGAGACCATCACCGAGGCCGAGATCCGCGCCGCCCTCCGCCGCGGCACCATCGACCGCAAGTGCTACCCGGTGCTCTGCGGCGCCGCCCTCCGCAACGTCGGCGTGCAGGCCCTCCTCGACGCGGTCGTGCAGTACCTCCCCTGCCCCACCGAGAAGCCCCCGGTCCAGGGAACCGATCCCAAGGACAAGGACCACGCGCTGATCCGCAACCACGACCCCGCCGAGCCCTTCTCGGCCCTCGTGTTCAAGGTCGTCTCCGACAAGCACGGCGACCTCACCTACATGCGCGTCTACTCCGGCCGCCTCGCCAAGGGCACCCGCCTCGTCAACCCCGGCAACGGCAAGCGCGAGAACGCCTCGCGTATCTACGAGATGCACGCCCAGCACCGCAACGACCTCGACGAGACCTCCGCGGGCAACATCGTCGCCGTCGTCGGCATCAAGGACTCGGTCACGGGCGACACCCTGTGCGACCCCGAGAACCAGATCATCCTCGAGCGCATGCACTTCCCCGAGCCGGTGATCAGCATGTCCATCGAGCCCAACACCCAGGAAGACAAGCGCAAGCTCTCCGAGTCCCTCGCGGTCATCCGCCGCGAAGACCCCTCGTTCCGCTTCTCCTACAACGAAGAAACCGGCGACACCATCATCTCCGGCATGGGCGAGCTCCACCTCGAAATCATCGCCAACAAGCTCAAGCGCGACATGAAGATCGGCGTCACCGTCGGCAAGCCGAAGGTCTCGTACCGCGAGGCCATCAGCAAGAAGGTCGAGGACGTCCGCGGTCTGTTCAAGAAGCAGTCCGGTGGTCGCGGTCAGTTCGGTGACTGCGTGATCTCCCTCGAGCCCTTCTCCGCCGAGCAGGCCGCCGCCGAAGAACTCGACTTCGAGGACAACATCGCCTTCGAGAACGGCGTCGTCGGCGGCGTCATCCCCAAGGAGTTCATCCCCTCCATCGAGTACGGCGTCCGCACCACCGCCAAGACCGGCGTGAAGTTCGGCTACCCCCTCATCAACGCCAAGATCACCCTCACCTACGGCTCCTACCACGACGTCGACTCGTCGCAGATCGCCTTCGAGCAGGCCGGCCGCCTCGCCCTCCTGGAGGCCGCCGAGCGTGCGGGCCCCGTCCTCCTCGAACCCATCATGAAGGTCGTTGTCACCGTCCCCAACGACTACCTCGGTAACATCACCGCCGACATCTCCTCCCGTCGCGGCATGATCATCGATACCGAAGACCGCGACCCGGTCAAGCTCGTCACCTGCGAAGTCCCCCTCTCCGAAATGTTCGGCTACACCACTTCGCTCCGCGGCATGTCCCAGGGCCGCGCCTCCAGCACCATGGAGTTCCTCGAATACCGCCCCATGCCCCGCAGCCTGCAGGAGCAGGTCGTTGAGGCACAGTCCGGCGGCAAGAAGAAGTAAACTCTTTCCTGCAATCAAGTTCCGAAGCACGCCGCGCCCCGCGCGGCGTGCTTTTTTTTGCCGTCGGACCCAGGCGGCGCACGCTGTTCTTCACGACCTTACAACATTCGATCTCGCGTCATGCTTGTAAGTCGGTGCTGGATATCTCGCATCCTTCGGTCACCCCGATCCCTCATTCGGGCGAACGCTCCGGCAGCAAGGACCCCGCAGACTCGTGGTCGGCAACAATTTCCACTCAAAAAATGTTAAGAAATTGTGTTGCGGTGACACCCACTCAGGGGGTATTCGAGGGGGCCTTGACCCACCGCCGCTTCAAAACCGCTGTTTTTTAGGGGTAATGTCCAGAGGAGCGGCCTCCTCTCCCGATGAACAGCGAGATCCGCACGGCAGTCCACAAGATATCCACAGTCCCTCGCCCGCGAAGTTCCGGTAACGTGCCCGCTCAGACGCACGGAGCATCCCCGATGAATGAACGCCGGAACCCTATGAGGGAGCGCGCAGCAGAACCCTTGGCACGCCTTGCCACACTTCTCTTCGCCGCGCTCGCACTGACGGTTCCGCGTTTTTCAGTTGCTCAAATCGCCGCAACGGCACCTCTGAGTACCGATGTTGACCCGCCGGGCGTTCCGATCCCGCTCGTTCTGTGCATGGGGTGCCCGGAGAGGTCGACGAACCCCTGTTGTGTCGCGGTGATGTCCAGGTGCACGCGGATAGACGGACCTCCCGTTATCTCGCCCGGGGTGTTGGTGACCGTGCCCTACGAGGCAAACTGCTCCAACTGTTGCGATGTTGCGCCACCCTGCTGCACGGTCTTCGCGTTCCCGTGCACCGTCGACGTGCCCTCGTTCACCGAATCTCTGGCGGTGAGCCTCGCCCCGAGCGTCGCCGAAGGACGTGAAGCGATGGGGTTGGTGCTGGCGGAGGCGGTCGGTATCGCTGGGGGTGCTGTACGCACGTCGGCGCCGTACAGCTGTACAGCTCCTGTCGCGCCCCAAACCCGCTTGGCGGTCAAGGCGAGTCTCAGCTACATCACGGGCGTGCGAGCGGTGATCACCCACAGCAAGTTCGTAGGTGGGCAGTGGGCGTCGCGCAGCTGCGGCTGCCCAGAGGCACCCGATCAGTACCACTCATCTTGCTATCGCGAATCGTCCACCGCAACCGCGACCAACTTCGTGTGGACGGGCTGCGCCGATCCTCTGGCCCAAAGCTGTCCGCCTCTGCTCCCATGCCACTAGGCGTGGGCACTCTCGTCTCACCTGACAACGAAGAACTCTCTGGGGGATCTGATCTCAAATGAAACTCGACTTGCGAACACTACTCTTCAATCGATCGCTCGCCGCTGGCACCGCGGCCCTGTTCCTCTCGGTGTCGAACGCCGCGCTGGCCTCGAATCCCGAAGAGGAACTGCCGAAGTTACTCCTGCGCTTCGCTTCGGAATCCGCGGTGGCGGAGTCACAACCGGCTGACCAACGAGCCGCGATCTACACGCGGTGGGAGGCGGAGTTCGCGGCGGCCCTTTCACGAGCCGCCACCTCCGCGGACCGTCACACAATCCGCCACAACCTTCTCGCGCTCGACGCCTCGCTCCGGCCGAAGGACCGCCGGATGTCTTTCCGGATCGCTTCGGAAGCCCTCGCCGACGAGTGCACCAAGGGCGACCTCGTCGAGTGGCTCTGCGTTCGAGCCCGATTGCACGAAGGAGAGTACCTCTCGACACGCAGAGAAGAGAGCGCGACGCTCGCCATGGCGGACTTTGACCGCGTCGTCACTCTCGCGGCCTCTCTCCTCGAGACCCCAGAAGCCGACAGCGTGAGGCCACTCTCGCTGCACGTCATGGACGCGGCAACCCGTCAGGCGAACATCCTCGGCAAGCTTGGCCGTCCGGCCGAGGCCGCGAGACTCGAGCTTGTTGGATTTGGTGTCGCGCAGAGGTTCTTGCAAGACTCCAGCCAAGCCACGGGTTGGGACCCAGAGCAGTTTCTCGAACGCGCGGCACGCTGGCAGCTCGAAGCCCGCGACACAAACGGGGCTTTCGATACGCTCCGTCTGGTCTCGACGCTCGCGGGGAAACGATTTCCATCTTGGCACCATGTCGCCAATCTCTTGAGTATCACCCACGAAACAACGCCGGAAATGCTCGATGTCAAGGCCGAGTTCGGGCTTCGGTGGTGCACCGAAATGCCCTGGGAAGCCGGAACTTTGGATGTATTAGAGCGAGCCTCCCTCGCCCTCACCATGGCCAACTCCAAAGATTCAAAGCAACTCGAACTCGCACTAGCCCTGGTCGAGCGAGGCCTCGCCTCTCCCAAGCTTCTCGCGGAAACCGACTCTACGAGATTTGAATCGGCCACTGAGCAAATGAAGAAGCTCATAGGTCCGAAGTCTTGCACCATAAACCTCACGCAACGCCGCTCTGAACTCGAGGGAATGCTCTCCAGTTCGACCGCCGTGGACGGCACGCCCGACGCGGCCGCCGCCACGCTCGGGGTTTCTGTGCGATAAGCAATCGCATCGCGTAACTTGTCCGATGGAATTCGGTACCCTCGCAGCGACCTCAGGGCCGCCGATGGGTGTTGGGCGAAGCAACGTCCGCATATTGCTCCGTGATCCTGCCCGCGAGTTCTCGCACGCGCAGCGCGAGTTCTTTCGGCTTGATCACTCTGCAACTCGGCCCCATCGACATCACCCACCACACGATCTCATCCAGCCCCGACACCGTGCACCTGAACCGCAGCCCGCCCCCTTCGAGGTTCTCGGTTTCCTGCGTCCGATGCCAGTTCGTCTCCGCGATCGTCTCCGCGATCGTCTCATCAAACTCAATCTCAACCGCGTAGTCCTTCTCGCCGCGGATCATCCGCCACGCGTTGCCGAGGTACCCCTCCAGCGTGAAGCCCGAGGGCACCTGATACTCCCGCTCGATCGGCTCCGCCCGCAGAAACCGGCTCAGCTTCAGCGACCGCACCTCGCGCCGCGCCTCGTGGTACCCGACGACGTACCACGCGCGCACGCTGTAAAACAACGAGTACGGCAGCAGCACGAACGGCGCGGCTTCCCCCTTCCGCGCCGATTCATACTCGCACTCCAGCGCCCGCCTCTCCAGAATCGAATACTGCACCGTCTCAAAGATGTCCGCGTACCCCTCCGCCGATCCGCCCCGCTCGGTCTGGATCACCATCCGCTTGGTCGTCTCTTCCACATCCTCTCTCAGCGCCTCCGGCAACTGCGCCATCACCTTCGACATCGCCCGCGCCGCCGGCTTCGTGAACGCGATCTGCTCCGTCGCCGCGACCTCGCGGCATAGCGCCGCCAGCGCCATCGCCTCCTCGCCGTCAAGCTGGAGCGGCTGCATCAGGCTTTGCCCGCTCATCACGAACCGGCCCTTCTTGCGGTCAAAGTCGATGCCGATCCCGACTTCTTTGATCTTCTTCAGGTCCCGGAACAGCGTCCGCTGCGCCACCCCGAGCTGCTCCGCCAAGCCAGCGTGATCCAACTCCGCCCCTGACTGCACGAGCGTGATGACCCGCAGCAGGCGGTGCAGGTCCGAAACGTTCTTCGGTCGACGCGGGCTCCCCATGCGGGCAGGCTACCACACCCGCCGCCGCGGCCTCCAGCCCAAACCACGGGCCGGCCGCAACTCCGGGGCAAGCACATCCGTACACTCAATCGGAGCCACCCCAACCCCCTACCCGAACCCGAAAGTCCTCGAATGAACCCCCGAAAGCTCTTGGCCTGTGCAGCCGCGTTGGTGCTCGCGCCCATGGTCGCGACGGGACAGGAGCTCTCGGTTGACGCGCATGTCCCGGACTCTCCCCCGAGCTGGCTCCGGACCCTGGCCCCGGGTCCGGACAGCCCCGCCATGCGCGCATACGCGGAGCGCCGGCGCGTCCAGATCGCCCTCGAAAAGCAGATCAAGAAGGTCCGCTCCCAGCACTTCAAACCCAACGCGGGAACCGAGACCGTCCAGGAGGGCATCGCCAAGCTCCAGGATTTCAAGGACCCCGTGAACTTCCAAACGCTCGTCGAGCTGCTCGGCGAACACACCCCCGAGTCCGCCGCCGCGGTGCTCGACATCTTCCGACTCGCAAAGTCCCACGAGGGCGACGCCTGCATCTCGTGGCTCGCCGTCTACGCGAAGAAGCCCCAGTTCCGCACCCTCGCCAACGAACGGCTCGACGCCCGCGTCAAAGAGCTTGGCCGCCTGCCCGACGCCACCGGCATGGTCGTCTACTCAGGTCTTCGCTCAAGCAAAGAACACGCACGCGGTGCCGCGGCAGACCTTGCCGATGCCCACGACATGATCTCCGCGATCCCGTGGATGATCGCCTCGCAGGTGAGCGGCGGCGGCGCTGGAGTTGGTTCCGCGGACCGAGGCAGAGACAGCGATCTCGCCTGGATCGCGATCGGCACCCAACAGGCCTTCGTGAGCGACCTGACCCCGGTGGTCGGGCCCTTCGCCGTGGCATATGACCCGCAGTTGGACGTCGTGACCAGCGGCACCGTGCTACGGATCCAGAACTCGATCGTCTACGAGTACCACTACGAGATCTTCGGCCCGCTCTCGCGCCTCACCTCGCGCCTGACCGGCACGGACACACGCCGCTTCGGTTGGAACACCAAGGAATGGAACAACTGGATGG
>JBMOHX010000121.1:0-10408 GCA_049317625.1 Phycisphaerales bacterium | reverse complement strand
GATCTTGTCCTCGTGAACGAGCACGAGGGCCTTGTCGAACTCGACCCGCATGGAGTCGGCGTCGGTGACGAAGTAGGGGGAGAGGTAGCCGCGGTCGAACTGCATGCCCTCGACAACGGTGACTTCGGTCTCGAGGCTCTTGCCCTCTTCGACCGTGATGACCCCGTCCTTGCCAACCTTCTCGAACGCGTCGGCCATGATCTTGCCGACCTCGCGGTCGTTGTTCGCGGAAATGGTGGCAACGTTCTCGATATCGGCGCGGCCCTTCACCGGGGTGGCGAGGGCGTTGATCTCGGCGGTGGCGACCTCCACGGCGGCCTTCATCCCGCGGACCAGGGCGTTGGGATCAACACCGGCCGCGATGTGGCGGAGGCCTTCGCGGAACAGGGCCTCGGCGAGGACCGTCGCGGTGGTGGTGCCGTCGCCCGCGGCGTCGCTGGTCTTGCTGGCGGCTTCCTTCACGAGGCGAGCACCCATGTCCTCGGCCTTGTTCCTGAGTTCGATCTCTTCGGCAACGGACACGCCGTCCTTGGTGACGGTCGGGCCGCCCCAGGACTTGTCCAGCACGGCGTTGCGGCCGCGGGGTCCGAGGGTGGCCTTCACGGCCTTCGCCAGTTTCTCGACGCCAGAGAGCAGGGCTTGACGGGCATCGACATCAAAAACGAGTTCTTTCGCGGGCATGGATCGCTCCAGGATCAGGTCTAGCGAGAATCAGGTCTCGCGAAATCGCGACGAAACGCCGACAGCCTGCGGCGTCACACTTGCACAATACCCCTAACAACCTGCGTGCCAGTCGTTCGCCGCGCCCGTCGCTCTGGGCTCGCACGGATCGAGGGGCTTTGGCAGGCCCGTCCCAGCGGCCTCCCGGGAGCCTGCCGAACTGGCAGCCGATGGCGCACGGGAGGTTCGCAAGGCGGGCGGAGGATGCTGAAACCGGCCCGGATCTCGGCTATCATCCCGATCATGCACCTGACGCTGGCCAAGTCCTCTCTCGACTCCTACCTCCCGATCTGCATCATCATCATGATGGCGGTCGGCTTTGCCGTCGCCAACATCGTCCTCACGCGTGCCCTCGGGCCGAGCCGTGCTGGCAAGAACAAGGGCCAGCCGGTCGAGTCGGGCATGAACCCCGTGGGCTCCGCCCGCAAGCGGTTCAACGTGCGGTTTTACCTCATCGCGATGGTCTTCCTCGTGTTCGACATCGAGGTGGTCTTCCTGTACCCCTGGGCGGCGTCGTTCCCCAACATCGCTCCCTACCCGAGCCAGGAAGGGCTGGTGTGGCTTTTCCGCATCTTCTTCTTCCTCCTGACCACTGTGGTGGCGTACATCTACGGATATCGCAAGGGCGTGTTCAAGTTTGACTGATCCGGCGCGGCGTGAAACGACGTACGGGTGGTGCGATGCCGGTGACCCCCCCACTCCCCGCCGAGACACGCCCCGCGATCGGCGGACCGCTTGTCGCGATTCCATCGAGGGTGGCCTGCGGGTTTTTGTCCGGAGTCATCTTGCTGGTCTTGGGTGCCGCGGCGTGGCTGAACCCCTCGACCGCGGGACACGGGACGCACACCCAGCTCGGCCTGCCCCCGTGCGCGTGGGCCCAGTGGTTCGGAAAGCCCTGCATGACCTGCGGGATGACGACCTCGTTCGCGCACGCCGCGAACCTCGACTTCGTCTCGGCCTTCAGGGCGCAACCCGCGGGGACGGTTCTTTGTATCGTCATGAGCAGCGTCTTCTGGGTATCGCTGCACACGGCGGTCACCGGGTCGCGGGCGGGCGCGGTGGTCGCGAGACTGCTGGGAACCAAGGCCATGATTCTCTCGGGCGTGATCCTGGGCGGCGCATGGCTGTACAAGGTGATGACGTGGAACCCATGAACGAAACACGGCTGACGAAGATGCAGTACCCATCCAGAGCCCGCGCCTTGCTGATCACCGGTCTGCTGTCCGCGCTGGCGGGCTCGCTCGCGGGGTGCGCGGCGGTCGGATTTGCCGCCGCGGTCGCGGAGCGGGAAGGGACGCACGACGTCGACGCGGAGTACACGAGGCTGGACGGCAAGTCGTACGCCGTGGTGGTCAGCGCGGACCGATCGATCCAATCGGATCACCCGCTGGTCATGGAGTACCTGATCGACCGGGTGACCGACAGGCTCTCGCAGCAGACGAACGTGCCGCGGGCGGGCGGGTACGTCCGGTCGATCCAGGTGATCAAGTATCTGAACGAGCACCCGGGTTGGACGGGCAAGCCGATGTCGGAGCTCGCCAAAGACCTCGGGGGCGTGGACCGGCTGATCTTCATCGACCTCTTTGAGTTCCGGTTGAATGATCCGGGCAACGCGTATCTGTGGGAGGGCGTCGCGTCGGCGCGGATTTCGGTGATCGAGACCGACTCGCCGATCCCCGACGACCACGCGTTCACAAAGACCATCACGGTCCGCTTCCCCGATCAGCAGGGCATGGGCCCCAACGAGATGCAGGCGGTGGCGGTGCGGACCGAGCTCTCCCGTCGGATGGTGGATCGGCTCTCGTGGCTGTTCTACAACCACGAAGAGAAGCGAACGCCGGACTACTGAACAGGGACGCCGCGATGAATCAGGAGAACGCCGGAATGACCAAGGGTGCGAGTCTGGTGCTGTGCGCGATGATGCTCGCGGGGACGCTGTGCGCGGCGAGTTGCAACATCGTCGGGCCGGCGTACCTCCTGGCGAAGGGGCCGCCCAAGGCCGACGCCCAGTACGAGCTTCCACCGGAGCGGCCGGTGATGGTGTTCGTTGACGACCGACTACCTGTGCTCGGCCGGCGTGAACTCCGGCAGATGATGGCCGCGGCCGCGCAGAAGGGGATCCTGGACAACAAGGTGTCAACGAACGTGATCGACTACCGCGCGGGGGTCGCGCTCGCCGACCGCGAGACGCCGGGCCAGCCCACCGACCTCGTGACGCTCGCGCAGACCGCGCAGTGCGAGCTGATCGTGTACGCGACGGTCGACGCGTTCTCCCTCTCGCCGGACCGGCAGAACATGCTGCCGACGGCGAGGCTGCGGGTGAAGGTGCTCGACGCGACCAAGGATTCGCCCCGCGTCTGGCCGGCGGACGCGGAGGGATTCCCTCTGCTGGTGCAGCCCATGCAGCGGGCCACACCGCTTCCGGACAAGCCATCCGACGAGTTGCGTGCCGAGAACGCGTTCGCCGAGCAGGTGGGCGCCGCGATCGCGAAGCTCTTCTATTCGCACGAGATCCGCGAGTCCGTCGGCGTTGACAAGAAGTAGTCTGGCTCTCCGCATGCGTGTGCTCCACCTCCTCCAGCCCGCGGCCTGCCCCTCACCCCCGTGGAACGGGAACGACCAGCGTGCGGACTCTCCCTGCCTGGTCGTCGCCGAACTCCTCAGGCGGGGCCCCGAGGAGCGGCACCGCGCCGTCGTGATCGGGGGGAGCGAAGCCGCGGCGGATGCGAGGACGCTCGGGTTGGAGTGCCCGCACCTTGCGCCACCATTGGGCGTGAGTTGGCTCGTCGCGCGCGAGCTTTCGAAACAGCTGCACCGCGAGTGGGATTCTGAACTCGTGGTCGGGTGGGGCAGCCAGTATCAACGGGTATTCGACGCGACTTGCCGAGCCCGGGCCTGCGCCGTGGTCGACCTCCGCACCGGCCGGTTACGGACACGGCAGCCGCGCGGCGACTGGATCGACGGCCCATCGCTTCCGGCGAGGCTCGAGATCCCCATCCCCGCCACCGACTGGAAACGGCCGCCCGGCGGACCGTTCCGAGTGGGGCTTTGCTGGGACGGCCCTTCGCCGGCGCCGACGGTGGCCTACGCGTTCACCCTCGGCGCGCTCGCGGCCGGCGGGCACGAGGCCGGCGCGATGGTTCGGCGCGGCATCCGAGACGGCGCGCGGTTGGCGCGTCACAGCCGCGAGGGAGGACGGATCGTCGATCTGACGGCGTTCCAGGGGCCGCTGCTCCCGCGCGCGGGGCTCGCGGAGTACTGGATCATGGCGCTGCCGTCGCGCGGCGGCCCGATCGAGCCACCTTACACGGACTGGTCCACGCTGGTGCTCGCTGATGCGATGGCCGCCGCGGGCACGCGGGTTCTGGGGGTGGGTGACGGGTGCGCGTGGCAGCCCGCTCGGCTGCGTCCGCGTGTCGCCATGCTCGCGGGTTCACGGCTTTCCGACGCGGCGACCGGCCTTGCCAGCGTGTTCGAGAGCGAACCCGTGGTCCCCGTCGCGAATCGTGAGTTGAGCGCATCGGCGATACTGGGGGCCGCGCTCGCCAGGCTTGCACGCGGCGAATCGCCGGGTGAAGAGGAACGAACGGAGGTGTCGCGTGCCGGTTGAACGAGTCGGTGTGCTGTTCGTGTGCATGGGCAACATCTGCAGGTCGCCCCTCGCGCGGGTGATCTTCGAGAAGCTCGTCGCCGACCACGGGTTGAGCTCGCGGTTCGAGATCGACTCCTGCGGCACGAGCGCGTGGCACGTCGGGAATCCCGCCGACGCGCGCAGCGTCCAGGTGGCTGCGAAGCACGGATTGGACCTGACGCACTCGGCGCGGAAGCTGGACCCGGACTCGGACTTCGAACGGTTCCATCACCTGCTGGGGATGGACCAGTCCAACTGCGCGACGATGCTCGAATGGGGCGCGCCCCGCGATCGGGTGCGGCTCGTCCGGTCGTTCGACCCGTGGACCGCGACGCGCCCTGAGCATGAACTCGATGTCCCCGATCCGTACTACGGAGGGGACGACGGCTTCGACAAGGTGTACGAGATGCTCAGCCGCTCGTGCGAGGGTCTGCTGGCGCACCTCCGGTAGCGCCCGCGGGGAGATCGAACCTCGCGAGCGCATCGGCGGCCGCCCCGCGAACGAGCGGGTCTTCTCCGGAGTCCGCGGCGATCCGACGAATCTCGGCGAGCAGCGTCCGCGTGAGCTCGTCGTCGCGTGCCCCGTTTCGCGTTCGCAACTGGTTCGCCGCGGCGATGACGGCGTTTCGTCGCATCACTTCGAGCGGGGCCCGCTTCATGGCCGAGGACTTGAACGCCTCGCGGCGCGCGGGTTCGTCCCATCGCATCACTTCCAGAAGCGAGAGCGAGGATCGCTGCGGACGGTACGCGGGGAGCACTTCTCCCACCGGCGCGAACTCCGAGCGCGGCGAGTTGTGCGGGCACACGTCTTGGCAGACGTCGCACCCGTAGAGCCAATCGCCCATTCTCTCCGCGAGCGGGGGCTCGATCGGAAGACGGCGTTCGATGGTGAGGTACGAGACGCACCGCGAAGCGTCGACCGAGTACGACGTGATCGCGCCGGTCGGGCAGGCATCGATGCACCGTGTGCAGGTGCCGCACGCGTCGGCGGCGCGTGTTTGCTCGACAGGGACCGCGAGTTCGAGATTGGTCGCGGCGCCGCCCAGCAGGGTGTAAGACCCGATCCTCGGGTGGATGAGCATCGTGTTCTTGCCGATCCATCCAAGGCCGGCAAGCTCCGCGAGTTCGCGCTCGAGAACCGGCGCGGTGTCGACGAAACTGCGGAAGTCCGCGCCCGGGAAACGAAGGCGCATGGCGTCGGCGAGCTTGTGGAGGCGCCGCTTGATGACCTCGTGGTAGTTGCGACCGCGGGCGTAGCGGGCGATGGCTCCGTGGCCGGGAGGAATCGTGCCTGCGGCGTCGCCGCGGATCGCGTACTGGTCCGCGACCATCACGAACGATCGGGTGTCGGGGAGGTGGCCGCGGGGATCGAGACGGAGCGGGGTGTCGCGTTCGAGATAGTCCATCGAGCCGTGCTTGGCCGACTGGATCCAGTCTTCGAGAAACCGCTTCCAGCGCGAGGGCGCTGCGGGCGCGATCCCGACGAGGGAGAATCCGAGCGCCTTCGCGCTCGCGACGATCTCGCGCGTGGCTTCGGCGGGGTCATACGGCTGCGGGGGGAGCGCTCTGGGGGCCGGGCTCACGGAGGGGCCTCCGTTGACGCGTGGCGTCTGTCAGTGCGCCGCGCGGGAGCGGTGCCGATCGGCGATCCAGCCGAAGAGCGTCTTCGCGCCGGATTCGAGCGCGGGAACAGGGTCGCCGGTCTCGGGAAACCACATCCGGTCGTGCTCGTAGACAACCCAACCGTTGAAGCCCGCGGCACGCAGCGCGGCAACACCGGCTTGGGCATCGAACTCTCCGGTGCCGAGCTGGCACGGCAGGCCGTTGGCGTAGTCCTTCACTTTTGCGACCGCGAGTTTGGCGCCGAGCACGTTGATGCCGTGGCCGGGGAGCTCGCCCTGAGCGCGAGCAACGGGCAGCGAGTAAGACGCGGCCAGGAGCGGGTGGTCGATGGAATCCAGGATGTGGCTGAGGGTCGCCGCGGTGCCGAAGGTCCCACCGTTCTCGATGAGCACGGTCACGCCGCTGTTGCGTGCGTAGTCGACGACCTTCCCGAGGCGATCGGCGATGCGGCCCACGGTGGAGGCGACCGACTCGTTGTTGGTGACTTCGAAGCCGAAGACCCGCACGTACTGGCACTCGAGCTGGACCGCCATATCGACGAGGGCCTTGCCCCGGCGGACCGAGGACTCCTGGTCGAAGATGAACGTTCGCCCAACGACCGGCGGGGTGACGGGGGTGTCGAACCGCAGGCCCGAAGCCAGGCACACGATCCCGACGCCCGCGGAGGCGAAGAGCGAGCGGGCCTTTGCCGGGGCGGTCAGCCCCGGGTCGCACGCAGAGCGCGTCGACCCGAACCCCTCGGTGCGGAGTTCAACGCCGAGGTATCCGAGCCTGCGCGCGGCGGCAACAACCTCTTCGAGGGTCCAATCGGGGCAGGCGACGGTGCTGAATGCGGGCTTCATTCCGGAGTTCCTGTGCGGTAGCGGGTGTTCGAGGCGAGGTCCGAAACCCGCGGTGCGATAGTAGCGTTCGCAGGGGGGCCGGGGCAGTGTGCCGGTCGGCCGTATTCCCGGGCCATTCGGGGAAAGTCGTGGCCGGGCGGGGTGAAGCCGGCGGGCCGGAACGCCGATAGCCGATCGGGAGGACGCGTGGTTCCCCGGCTCGGAGCCCGACATGTCCATGATCGCGTCCATCGAACTCAAACCCACAACGCAGCCCCGGGCGTGGCACCGAGCCTTGGCGGCGGCCTGCATCGCCTCGTTCGTCGCGTTTCTGGCGGGGTGCGCATTTACTCCCTGGTCCGCGCGGGAGCGGTATCTCGCCCTGCGGAGCACGGCGGTGGCGGGGAGGGACCTGACGCGCCTCGATGCACTGGCGACGGCCGAGCCCGCGCAGCCCGCGGAAGCGGTCGCCCGCGCGGAAGAGCTCGGGGTCGAGTCGCCGCGGTAGGCGGAACGACATAGGCTGTTCACGCGCGGTCGCGGGACCGACGGGAGCAGCAAGCATGAGCGGTCCCCAGCCGAACGAGTCTTTCCACACCGACCTTTCCAACCGCCTCGACTACTCGGGCTACCTGATGCTCGATCAGGTGCTCACGGCGCAGCGGCCGCTGTCGAACCCGGAGCATCACGACGAGATGCTCTTCATCGTGCAGCACCAGGCGACAGAGCTGTGGTTCAAGCTGATGGTGCACGAGCTTCGCGAGGCGCTGCGGCTGGTGCGGACGGGCCAACTCGAGAGCACGTTCAAGATCCTCGCCCGGGTCAAGCACATTCAGACGCAGCTGCTCAACCAGTGGAGCGTGCTCGCGACGCTCACACCGAGCGAGTATGTGCAGTTCCGCCACGTGCTCGGGCCCGCGAGCGGGCTCCAGTCGTTCCAGCACCGGTTGATCGAGTTCATGCTCGGGCGGAAGGACCGCCGGATGCTCTCGGTCTTCAAGCACCGCGAGCACGTGCACGCGGAGCTGGAGGCGGCGCTGGCCGCCCCGAGCCTGTACGACGAGTTCCTCCAGCATCTGGCGAGAAAGGGCATGCAGATCCCCGCCGAGGTGCTCGGGCGCGACGTGACCGAGCCGCACACGTCCCACCCGGCGGTGCTCGCCGTGTTCAAGCTGATCTACGAGAATCCGCACGCGCATTGGGATTTCTACGAGATGGCGGAGAAGCTCATCGACCTCGACGAGGCCTACTCGCTGTGGAAGTACCGGCACATGAAGGTCGTCGAGCGCGTCATCGGTTTCAAGCGTGGTACGGGAGGCACATCGGGCGTTCCATACCTCCGCGACCGCATCGACGACCGGCTCTTCCCGGAGCTGTGGGAAGTTCGAACCGTAATCGAGGAATAGGCCGCCGCCCTCCCGGCCTCTCGCCCGCGACCTTGTGATATCATGTGAGCTCCCGCAACAGTTGAGGAACTCATGGCTCTTATTCCCTCGGCATTCGACGAAGCCCACGGTCTGAACCCGTGGCTCAAGCGCCTCGCTCCCTGGTTCGTGGCGCTGATGGTGCCGCTGCTTGTTTTCTTCCAGCAGTTCACCGTGGACCTCCACTCGCGCCGGCTCGCCAAGCCCCTGCCCGAGGTCGCGAAGATCGAGGAGCCCGAAGACCCCGGCGTCGGCGCCCTCGCCATCACGTCCAAGGCGCTCATCAAGCGAAAGGCGTACGAGGCGGAGAAGGGGCGTTTCCTCGCCGAGGAGAGCCTCAACTCGGCGATGGACTTCCTCGACCTGCTCGCAAAAACCCGGAACGACCGCGTCCGGGTCGCGATCGTCGCCGCGGAGCTCCTGGGGCCCTCGGTCGCGGTCAACAGGCTTGACACCATCATGTCCGAGGCCACGCCCGGCGGCGACCTCCTCCGCGAAGCGGGCGAGCTCAAGGCGTGGTACGCGGCCATGGACGCCAAGCGAACCCACACCATCGACCCGGCCATACGCGATTGGATCATCGCTCGACAGGGCTGGTTCGGTCAGCTCGCCCTCAGCTACGGCAAGCCGCTCAGCGACGACATGCGATGGGAAACCGCTTCGGGCTTCGAGGCGTTCGCGGCGTTCGCGGCATTCATGGGCCTCTTCCAGTTTCTCACGCTCGCGGCCGGCATCGTCTTTCTCGTCGTGGGGATTTCGATGGTCGCGTCGGGCCGTGTGACACCCGCCGATGGTGAGACGGTCGCTCCCGCTCACATCTACTGGGAGACCTTCGGTGTCTTCTGCCTGCTCTTCCTCATCATGGTGGCGGTGGGCATCCTCACGCTCGGCCAGCGCGGCGGTTGGGTGGTCTTCATCGACGAACTCGCGGTCTGGTCGGCCATGCTCGCCATCTGGTGGCCGCGGCTGCGGGGCGTCTCCATGATGGAGCTCTCCGACGACATGGGGTTCAACAAGGGCGCGGGCTGGGGCAAGGAACTGGCGGTGGGCTTCGGCGTCTTCGCCGCCGGGTTCCCGGTGACCGCGCTCGTGGGTGCAATCGTCAGCGCTATGGCCGGGGATCAACCCGAGGAGCCGATCGGCGTCGCCATGTTCGAGCCGCCGCTCCAGGGTTCCTGGGCTCCGGTGATCCTTGGTGCGATCGGTGCAAGCATCTGGGCACCCGTTCTCGAAGAGATCATGTTCCGAGGAGCACTGATGGGCGCGCTCCGGAAGCGAATGAGCCCATATGCCGCGGCGGCGGTCGCGGCGCTGGTCTTCGGAGCCTATCACCCGTACGGCGTGGAAGGGATCGCCTCGGTAGCGGCCGGTGGGTTTGTGTACGGAATGGCGAAGGCCTGGCGGGGGTCGCTCATCGCGCCCATCTTCGCTCACTTTCTGTGGAACACGACGATCGGCGTCACGGAGCTGGGAAGATTGTTTTTTATGGATTGAGTGTTTTCGGGTAGTTGCCGGGAGCCTTCAGGTTGATCGGGCACCACAGGAGCTCGCAGGTTGGCCGCGCGATCTTTCCGAACAACGCAAGCCCCGACGCACGCGGGGACATCACGAAGATGGTCGAGAACACTCTTCCCAGCTCCGCACATGGCAAACCTCCCGTTCACCCGGATGGACGGCTGTCTCCTGAGGAGTTCGGAGCGTTGTTCACCTTGCATCGGCGAACGCTCTGGTGCATCGCCGCCGGCGTGTTTTCAGATCGTGGCGCGGCGGAGGACGTCGTCCAGGAGGCCGCGACAGTCGCCCTCACCAAGCTCGATCAGTTCGATCCGACGACGAGTTTCGCCGCATGGGCCGGCCAGATCGTGCGGTTCACTGCGCTCAACGAACTGCGTCGGCGCGGGCGGCGGCGATCCGACGTGACCGATTCGGATGTGATCGAAACCCTCCACGGAAGCACCGCCGCGGGAGAGCCTCGCCCGAACGTCGATATCGCGGGCCGCCTGATCTCCGACCAGGACGCGTTCGACGATCGGGTCGCGCACGCGCTGGCAGGGATCGAGGAGACGGCCCGGTGCTGCCTGCTGCTCCGGGTGGTCCGGGGGCTGCCTTACAAGGAGATCGCCGCGATCCTTGACGTCCCGGAAGGAACCGCGATGAGCCACGTGCATCGGGCGAGGTCGCAGCTGCGC
>JBMOHX010000120.1:0-10443 GCA_049317625.1 Phycisphaerales bacterium | reverse complement strand
GCCACCGCCACCTGCTTCCGGTACAGCCTCGCCACCTTCTTCGTGTGGTACCAGAAAGTCCGCGGCCCCGCGACAAGCGGCTTGCCTTCGAGGTAGCGTCCGACGTCATCCGAAAGCTCCGCGGGCGAGCGGTAGCGTTCGTCCGGCAGTTTGGCCATCGCCCGCAGCGGGATCCACTCGAGCTCGCGCCGCAGTTGCTCCACAAGGTTGTCCAAGGGACAGCGTCGCGCCCGCGCGATCGTTGCCGTGCCGCCGCCTTCGTCACCGTTGGCTTTCGACAGGTTCGACAGCCTGGTGCTCGGCGGGGGCGGCTCGGTCTCCTGCAGGAACTTGTGGATCCCCTTCCACATCGCGTCCCTGATCTGCTCGTTCGTAAAGGGACGCGCACCCACCAGGAGTTCGTACAGCAGCACGCCTAGGGAATACACATCCGACCGCGTGTCGATCCCCATCGCGTCCGGGCTCGCCTGCTCGGGGCTCATGTAGCCCGCCGTGCCGATCATCTGGAAGTCCGCGGTGACGATGGTCGCGTCGATGAGCGGGCGGTCGATCGCTTTCGCGACACCGAAGTCGATCACGCGCACGAACACCTGTTCGACCGAGTCGAACCGCTCCGCGCCGTCGATCAGACCCGCCATGATGTTGCTCGGCTTGAGGTCGCGGTGGATCACACCCTTGGTGTGCGCGTGCTGGACGGCGTCGCAGACTCGCCGGAAGAGTTCGAGCCGGTCCTTGATCGACAGCTCCCGCTGATCACAGAACGCGGTGATCGGGAGGCCCTTGATGTACTCCATCACGTAGTAGGGCCGCCCGTCGGGCGCGGTGTCGGCCGCGAGGACCTTGGCGATCCCCGGGTGGGTCATGATGGCCTGCGCCTGCACCTCCTGCCGGAACCGCGCCAACACCTCGCGCGAGCTCTGGGGGTCGGTCAGGATCTTGATGGCCACCCGCCGGGTGACGTCGCCCCGCTCTTCCGCCAGCCACACCGTTCCGAAGCCGCCCCTTCCCAGTTCGCGCAGCAACCGGTACCGGCCGAGCGTGACCGCGCCGTCGCCGCCACCCGGGAGCGGGACCGTCGGGCTGTCGCCGAAGGCGATGTTGGAGTCGTCACTCATGGCCGCTCACGAGGGAGACCTCGGCACTCCCCGAGTCGGCGCGCTCAAATGCCGTAGACCGCCTCGGCCTTCGATCGCAGGTGCCGCAGCAGCGGAGCCGCGTCGAGTTTCTTACCGGTGACCTTCTTGCAAAGTTCCGCCGCCGTGTAACGCCGGCCGTGCTTGTGGATGTTCTCGTTCAGCCAGTCGCGCAGCGCGAGGTACTTGCCCTTGGCCATGTCCTTCTTCAGCCCCGGGATCTCTTCGAGGATCGTTTCCCACAGCTGCGCGGCGTAGAGATTGCCGAGGGTATAAGTCGGGAAGTAGCCGACAAGGCCGAAGCTCCAGTGCACGTCCTGGAGGCAGCCACGCCGGTCGTCGGGGACCTTGATGCCCAGGAAGTCCGCGTAGCGATCGTTCCACGCGCCCGGGACGTCCTTCACCTTCATGTCGCCGGACAACAGGGCCCGCTCGATCTCGAAGCGGATCATCACGTGCATGTTGTACGTGCCCTCGTCCGCCTCGACGCGGATCAGGCTGGGCGTGGTGGTGTTCACCGCGGCGTACAT
The DNA here is from genome assembly GCA_049317625.1 of Phycisphaerales bacterium. Classification (GTDB taxonomy): domain Bacteria; phylum Planctomycetota; class Phycisphaerae; order Phycisphaerales; family UBA1924; genus JBEIUO01. The sequence continues at coordinate 8,780 of JBMOHX010000120.1, read as the reverse complement.
CTGGTCGACGGAGAAGCTCTTGAACTTCGGCGACATGGTCTTCGCCGCGATCGGCATCGCCCACGTCCAGAACTCGCGCGACCGGCCGACAAAGTTCTCCCACATGCGGCTCTGGCTCTCGTGGATGCCGAGCGACACGGCCTCGGAGATGGGCTGACCGAAGACGCCCTTCTTCTTGCCGACATCCGCCTTCGGCAGCCCCTGCTCGTACAGCCCGTGCCCGCCCTCGTGCATGGTGCCGAAGAGCGCATCGGTGGACTTCTCATCGCGGTAGCGCGTGGTGAGGCGGGTGTCCCCCGCGCCGAACCCGGAGCAGAATGGGTGCGTCGTCACATCCAGGCGGCCCGCTTCGAGGTCAAAGCCCATGGCCTCGAGGACCTCCTCTCCGAAGGCCTGTTGGGCAGCGGGTTCGACCTTGAGCGTGAGGCACGAGGTGTTGATCTTCTTCTTGCAGGACGCGACCTGCTTCACGAGCGAGGTGAGCTCCGTCCGCAGCGGGCCGAAGACCGCCGCGATTTCCTTGGCGGTCACACCCGGCTCGTACTCGTCGATGAGCGCGTCGTAGAACTCGCCGCCCGCGGGAACGCCGTAGCACTCGGCCTTCTTGCGCTGGAGGGACATCATCTTGTCCAGCCACGGGGCGAACATCTTGAAGTCGCTCTTGGCGCGGGCGTCCTTCCACACGTGCTGTGCGCGGCTGCCGGTCTCGGCGAGCTCGGCGACCAGCGACGAGGGGAGCTTGGTGCGGCGGTCGTAATCACGGCGCATCTCGCGGATGTTGGCCGCGGTGATGGAGCCCTTCTTCATCAGGCCCGCGTCGGCCTCGCACGTGCCGAGCCACTCGCCGACGCGCTTGTCGGTGAGGCGTTCGTGGATGACCTCGGCGAGGAGCGAGCTCTGCTCGGCGCGCATCGCGGCACCGGCGGGGGGCATGTAGGTTTCCTGGTCCCAACTCACGAGGGCTGAGATGGAGCCGAGATGACCGACGGAACGGAGGTGGGCGCAGAGGGCGTCGTACGCGGGAGAGGATTTGGGCATAGAGACGCAGTGTAGGGGGAGGGAAAGCAGCAAGGCTCAAAGCTCACAGCAGCAAATGCGCTCGGCGGCCGAAGACGGGCGTGGGCCGGTGGGCATGTTCGGAAGCGGGCGGGATGCTCACCGGTTGCCGCGTTCAGGCGAGAGCGGACCGCGGCGATCAGCGGTCCTTGCGAGAACGCACGGCGACGTCCATCAGCACATCCAACCGATCGTGGCGGTAGAGCTCGTCCACGAAGATCGAACGCGCGATCGGCGTTGGGTCGCGGGCTTGCTTCGCGAGTGGATCGCTCTTGGGTTCTGGGTGCATGGCGCCGCCAGCAGGCAGGCGTGCCGAGCGGTCCACGTACTGGGCCGACTGCGCCGTCCGTTGCCGCGCCAGGGAGTCGAAGTTCGGCGCGCCGAGCAGTGTTTCGATCGGGCCACCGACGGAGTACACGGTCCCCGGTGGGATCGCGGCGTAGGTCTTGCCCTTGTAGTTCACGTACTGCGATTGCGGGAAGACCGCCGCGACTCCACCCGCGAACCGCACGAAGAAGCGCTGGTCCGCGCCCGCCGCGAGCTGGGGGCCGAAGACCCGCGGGTCGAGCCGTGCCTCGTACACGCGTTCAAAGTTCGTCGACATCCTCGCGTCCGGACGAAGCACTCGGAGGCTCACCGAGAGGCGGTCGGTGTCGCCCACCCCTTGTTCGACCGGAGTGAGGATCACGCCGCGGATCGTCTGTTGCTGCGCCCAGGCCGTTGATCCGGCCCACGCGATCAGGAGAACGACAAGGGCGCACGGCTTCACTGGGCCGGCCCCTGCTCACGCTGCATGGGCAGGGGCGAGGACTCCGCCTCGTCGCGCAGCAGCATCTTGAACCGCAGGCTGAGCTTGCCCTTCTCGGCAACCGCCTCCGCAAACTTCGATCCCGAGGCGCGCCAGCGGTAAATGGAATCGAGCAGCGGTCCGTCGACCGCGGCGTACCCGGTGTTCTTTCCCGGCGCAAAGGCCGCTTTCGCGACCCGGCCCGTGCTGTCGAACGTCACATCGATCAGCGGGTTCCTCGGAACCGCGGTCACGCGCGTCGTGGTGCTCCAGCGCGGGCGCACGGTGCGTATCTGGACACCTTCGCGGGCGAGTGTCTTCCCGGGCTCGACCGCGATGGACTCCCGAAGGGCCGCCGCGTCGGACTCCTCGGGCGCTTGCTCCCCAAACCCTGCGCCGCCGCCATTTGGTTGGGCGGGTGCGGGTGCCGCGCGAGTCTCCCCCGCAGGTTGGTCGGCCGGAGACTGCGGTGACGGGGGCTGCGGCTCCGCCGGGCTGGCCGGGCGGCTCTCCGCCGTCTGCGGTGAAGGGGGTGTCGGCTCTGCGACCGGCTCGACCACGGGCTCGGGTTCAACGACCTGATCGGCCGTCGTTTCCTTCTGAGGCTTCGAGCGGCTGGCATCGCCCTCGGCCGCTTCCGCCTTGTCCCGCTCGGGAACTGGCGGAACCTGGGTCTGCGAGGTGACCTCACCAACTCGGGGTGTCTGCGCCGGAGTATCCCCCTCGTCCGGGGGCAGCGGTTTCGACGGCGCATCGGTCGGTTTCGGGGCCTCGAGCTTCGGCTCGGCCGGTTCGCCGGGCGGGTCCGCCGGCTTTGTCACTCCGTGCTTCTCGCCAGCGTTCAGCTCCGGGGCGGGAGGCGGCGCGGGGATCGCCGGCACCGCCGGGGTGGGACTCTCGCTGGGCGCGGGAACGTCCTGCTGTTCCGGGCGGGCCAGGGGCGCGGGCTGGGCTGGACGTTGGTCTGCTTGCTGAGGCGGCGCAGGCGTACCTGGCTGCTCAGGCGACTCGCTCGGAATGCCGGCCTGCGGCGTCATCGCGGATTGCTCCACGGTTGAGAGCGGCGCGGCGTGCGGGGTCTCGGTCTTGAAGCCCTGCCAGTTCTTCGAGACCTGGTCGCCATCGTCGATACCCGCGACGAGTTCCTCGGGAGGAGTCGCAACCGGTTCAGGGACGGGCACAGGAGCAGGAACTGGCGACGGCGGAGGAGGTGGTGGTGGGGGAGGCGGAGGCTGGAGTCCGTCCAACGCGGAGCTTGGCGGGGGTGGCGCGAAGGTCAGGAGCGTTCCTGTGGCCGCTGGCTGATCGGCGGTCCCGAACCCACCGAGCGCACCCTCCCTCAACGCGACGAGCATCCCGGCATGGACGCAGCCGCTCAGAGTAATCCCTAGGATGACGGTTTCGCGGCGCATCAGTGGACCTACTTCGGTCGTCCGACGACCGACCCGAAAGGATAGGGTGGGGTTTCGGGCTGTGGTGGCGGTCCGAGGGCCGAGCCCTCGCGGCCTAGTTACCGTGGAGCGACGACGCATGAGCAGAGTCTGGCCGCTTGTCATCGTGATTGCGATGGCGGGAGCGTCCTTCGGTGGCGAGCCCGCCAAACTACTTATCGGCGACGCCGCTCCGGCGCTGCCGCTGGGGACGCTCCTGCGTGGCGACGCGGTTTCCGGTCTGCCGGTCGACAAGGTGAGCGTGGTGGCCGTGTTCCCGACCTGGAGCGTCAGGGCTCGGCAGCAGTTGCCGCGGGTGTGCGCGTTGGCCCGGGACAGCGGGGCGTTCGTGCTCGGAGTGTGCGCGCGGGAACTCCCCGGCGACGCGGAGCCATTGCGTGAGTTCGCGGACACCATGGGGGACGACATTTGTTTCTCGCTGCTCGCCGCGGCGAACACGGGGGCGTTCGAGCGCGAGTGGTTGGACGCTTCGGGGTGCGATCGCCTCCCGGTGGCCTTCGTCATCGACCGGAGCGGCCGGTTGGCAGCGGTGGAGGAATGGGGCAACAGCACGCAGGCCGATTTGCTCGCGCGGGTCGTGGAGAAAGTCGTTGCGGGCGAGTGGGACGTCGACGCCGCGCGGCGGGACCGGGAGTTTGCACGCGACCCGGCGCGCCGGGCGGCCGAGTTTGACAACTGGCGGGCCGCGATGAAGGGGGACGATGTCGGAGCCGCGCTCGCGGCGTCCGACACGCTGCTCCGAGCGAGCGCCGGCTTCGAGCGGATTGTTCCGGAGGTCATCAGGACCTGGGGCACGCGGGATCAGGATGCCGCGCGGGCCGTCGCATGGGTGCCCGGCGCGGCGAAAGCGCACCTGTGGAACAACGCTGGCGCGCTGAACAGCGCAGCGTGGTTGATGCTTGACGAGAAATCGCTGAAGGCGCGCGACTTGGATTTCGCCCTGGAGGCCGCGGAACGCGCTGTCGTGCTCTCTCGCCGCGAGGATGGCCTCATCATCGACACCCTCGCGCTCGCGTGCTTCCGAAAGGGAGACGTCAAGCGAGCGGTGGAGTTGCAGCGCACCGCGGTGGAGTTAGGCGGAGCCGGACAGACCGACGGGATGAAAGAGCGGCTGAAGGAGTTCGAGGCCGCGCTGAAGCCTTGACGTGTCGGCGCGATGTGGCCGTGATACGCTGACGCGATGGAGAAGCGTGCGCAATCCGCGGGCGCGTACGTGCTGAGCCGAGAGGCCGCGAGGGAGATCGATCGGATCGCCTCGGAGGAGTTCGGACTGCCGACGATCGTGCTCATGGAGAACGCGGCGAGGGCGCTTGCGGACGTGACGCTCCGCGTGCTCGGGGCGAACCGCGACGGCCTCGTGGCCGTCTTCTGCGGCAGGGGCAACAACGGCGGCGACGGGTTCGCGGCGGCGAGGCACCTGGCAAACGCGGGCGCTCGGGTGTGCTGCGTCGCGGAGACCGCGGTCCACGAGACCAGCGGCGACGCGGGGATCAACGCGAGAGTCGCCGCGGCGATGGATATTGTGATATTGAACGAACTCGATGGCGAGCCGCCTTCAGTGATCGTCGACGCGTTGCTCGGCACGGGCATTCGCGGAGTCGTCTCGGGGCGCAGCGCGGAGTTCATCGCGGCGATCAACGGGTGGCGCGAGCGGGGGGCAAAGGTGGTCGCGGCGGACCTGCCGTCGGGGATGGACTGTGATACCGGGTTGCCGCTGGGTGCCGCGGTGCGAGCCGACGTGACCGTGACCTTCGCGGGCGTGAAGCAAGGGCTGCTCGAAGCCGGGGCGGGCGCGTACGCGGGGGAGATCGTGGTCGGGGATATCGGAGTGCCATACGTCGTTCTGGAGCGGGTGGGAGTTTGGAAGGCTGGTCTTGACGGGTGAGACGGTGGCTGTTTCGCTGGATGTGGCTCCTCGTATTCGCGACAGCCCCTGTTTCATTCCCAATGCTCGTCGCCGTTTCCACCTCTGATCGCCGGGCCGAACCCTCGCGCTTTCACGCCGCGGCGTTGGATTACGCGGGGAACGGAACAGCCGTGCGAGGTCCGGGTGGCAAGCGAGTGCCACGATCACGCCAGCCGGACGCTCGATTCCAGGAAAATCGGCCGCACGTGTCTGTCGCCGTCGATTCGCGTTCGGTGCGCCGTAGAATCGAACGAAGGAGTTCGTCATGGCGGTGCGGATGGAGCTCTCGCGGATTCTGATCCGCGAGCTCAACGACTATCAGATCATCGAGCTGCGCGAGGCCCGCGAGGGGGACGCGGACGCGTCGTTGCCGGCGAGGTCGTTCCCCATCGTCATCGGGCTCCCCGAGGCGCAGGCGATCGAGCGGCGCCTGAAAGGCGTGGTGATCAAGCGGCCGCAGACGCACGACCTGTTGGCCTCGGTCATCGAGCGGCTCGGCGGTACGCTCAGGTCGATCACCGTGAGCGACCTGAAGGACTCGACCTTCTACGCCACGCTGGACGTCGAGCAGAGCGGGCAACTCCTCCACATCGACGCGCGCCCGAGCGATGCCATCGCGCTGGGCATCGCGGGCGATGTTCCTGTTTTCGTCGAAGAGCACGTGCTCGACTCCGCGACGCGCGACGAGGCCGAATCGTGAGTGACGAGACAACCGCTGCGCGGGGCGACTGGACCTTTGTCCGACCCTCCCGCTACCAGACACACGACATTCCCGGGATCGGCGGGGTCATCAAGCAGCGCCCGGAGGACTTCCTCGTCGAAGAGCTCCCGCAGTACCAGCCCTGCGGAGAGGGCGAGCACATCTACCTGCTCGTTCAGAAAAAGGGGATGTCCACGCTCGAACTGGTCAAGCTGCTGGAGAACCACTTCGGGGTGACCAAGCGGGAGATCGGGTTCGCGGGGCTGAAGGACAAGCAGGCGATCACGCGACAGGTGTTTTCGATTCACGCGCCGGGCCGCCGACCGGAGGATTTCCCGTCGATCTCGCACGAGAAGGTCGAGGTGCTGTGGGCGGACCTGCACACCAACAAGCTGCGGCGCGGGCACCTCGCGGGGAACCGGTTCTCGATCCGCGTCCGCGGCGTGAAGCCGACGGATGTGTTGGCCGCGAAACGCGTGCTTGATCGGCTTGAGGTCGAGGGGATCGCCAACCGCATCGGCGAGCAGCGGTTCGGGATGCTGAACAACAACCACCTCATCGGGCGCGCGATGATCATGGGCGAGCACGCGGAGGCCGCGAGGGAGCTGCTCGCGCCGAACGCCGCGCGGCCCGCGGTCAATGCCGCCGCGAGGGCCGCGTACGCCGAGGGCAGGCTCCCTGATGCGCTGGACCTGTTCCCTCGTAGCGCTTACGCGGAGCGGTGCTTGATCCGGCACCTCATCCGCGGCGACAGCCTCAAGCGTGCGTTCTTCGCGATCGACTTCGGCATGCTCGCGTTCTACGTGAGCGCGTTCCAGTCCGCGGTGTTCAACGCGATCGCCGATGCGAGGGTCGTTTCGGGAGAACTCGCGGCCCTCGTCGATGGCGACGTCGGCTTCAAGCACGCGAACCACGCGGTGTTCTCGGTTGACGAGGCGGTTGCCGCCGACCCGACGACCGCCGAGCGACTCGCGAAGTTCGAGATCAGCCCCTCGGGCCCGATGTGGGGCGGCGGTATGAAGGCCGCGACGGGCCGCGTGAACGAGGCGGAGGTCGCGGCGCTCCTCGCGACGGGGGCGACGGTCGAGAAGATCGCCGACTTCACGAAGAAGAGCCGCAACCTGATCGCGGGCGAGCGCCGCGCCCTGCGCGTCCCAGTGATCGACCCCGAGGTCGAGGGCGGCGTAGACGAGCATGGCGCGTTCGTGCGCTGCGCGTTCGAACTCCCGCGCGGCTCGTTCGCGACCGCGGTCATGCGAGAGATCATGAAGCCCGCCGAGGAACCCGTGGAAGCGCCGCTCGAAGACGAGGACCTCGAGACATGAGCCCCCGGATGATCTGCTTCGACTGGGGGGGCGTGATCCTCAAGCACTGCCGATCGTGGGAAGAAGGCTGCGCCGCCGCCCGCCTTCCGGTGCGGTTTGATCCGCGCGAAGCGACGGGCCTCGCGCGACGGCGCGAGCTGAGCCGCCTGCACCAGACCGGACGCGTGACCCACGAGGAGTATCTCGGCTTGCTCCGCGAATCCACGGGGAACACGTACACCCTCGACGAGCTGGAGCGTGTGCACGCGGCGTGGCTGCTCGACGAATACCCCGGTGTCGCCGAGGTCATCGCGCGGCTCGTGTCGACCGCCGGAATCGAAACGGGGTTGCTCTCGAACACCAACCACGCGCATTGGGTGACACACCTTCCCGCCGCGAGCGCCCCGCCGAAGTACCCGACCGCGTCGCTGCTCAAGCACCGGCACGCGAGTCACCTGATGGGGATGATGAAGCCCGACGAGGACATCTACCGCGAGTTCGAGCGGCTCACCGGCGCGCGCGGCGGCGAGATCCTGTTCTTCGACGACCTCGAGGACAACGTGAGGACCGCGCAGTCAATCGGTTGGAACGCCGTGCGTGTGGATCACACGGGGGACACCGCCGCGCAGATCACGTCGGCCCTCATCGGGCATCGGGTGTGGCCGGGCCCCGCGTGAGCTCGATCGGAGGGCCGAGTTCGGGTGCGACGAGCTCGAGGATCGACTGCCGCGGCCGGATAAGCAGCAACGACTCGCCGTCGACGAGCACCTCCGCGGGCTTGGGGTGGTCGTTGTAGGTGCTGGCCATCGACATGCCGTACGCGCCGGCGGAGAAGACCGCCATCAGGTCACCCTGCGACACCGGCGGGAGTGAGCGGTCGAGCGCGAGAAAGTCGGAGCTCTCGCAGATGGGGCCGACGAGATCGCACGCGACGAGTCCTTCCATCGGCTGCTGCTCGCTGAGATCGCGCGGCTCGTGACTCTCCGCGACCTTCGCGGGCCACGCGAAGTGATAGGCCTCGTAGAGCGCCGGGCGCACCAGTTGGTGCATGCCGGAATCGACGACGACGAACCTCTTCGAGCGGCCTTGCTTCACGTACTGCACGCGGGTCAGCAGCACGCCGGCGTTGCCGACGATCGGGCGCCCTGGTTCGAGCAGGACACGGAGCCCGCGCAGCACCCGATCTTCCAGCATCGGCACGAGCGCCGCGCCGAACTCGTCGAGCGTGGAGGGCGCCCCGCGACCGTAGTCGATGCCAAAGCCGCCGCCGAGGTTCAGCTCCTCGACCGTGATGCCCGCGCTCGCGAGCTCGTCGATGAGCGCGAGCGCCGCGCGGACACCCTGGGCGTACGGATCCGGGCTCGCGATGGGCGAGCCGAGGTGGAGGTGCACGCCGCGGAGGTGAAGATTCGGGTGGTCTTTGAACCGCTCGAAGATCTCCTTGGCGCGGAGGATGTCGATACCGAACTTGTTCTCTTTCTTGCCGGTCGTCGTGTATTTGTGGGTCTTGGCGTCCACGTCGGGGTTCACGCGCAGCGAGGCGCGGGCCCGCACTCCGAGCTCTGACGCGATGCGG
>JBMOHX010000119.1:0-10455 GCA_049317625.1 Phycisphaerales bacterium | reverse complement strand
AGTCGTAGAGCATGTACGGATACGGCTCCGGCGTGCTCTGAAAGATGCCAGCGAGGAGGTACTGATCGTCCTCGGAGAACCACATCCCGGTGCCTTGCATGCCGATCGTGGGCAGATTGCACTCCTGCGTGAAGTTCGGGGTGAACAGGTAGTTCCCGCCCCCTCCGATGAACGTGCAGTCGGTGAACAGGGCCCCATGCTGGAAAAGGCGGGTGCCGTCGAGCGGGTTTCCGAACAGAGTGCAAACAGGTTCGGTCGGAAAGCTCCACGTATAGCACGTCCTGTACGTGTAGTCGCACGAGTATCCCCACCCGAGGCTCGGCCATCCGGTCAGCAGCCCGGCCGGTCTCGCGAGCCGAACCGCGCCAACCTCAAGCTCCGGGCTTGCGATCATCAGATCGGTCACGGGTGTCGGGCCGTAGTAGCCCCGAACAGGGTCGATGACGGTTGGGTCACCGGTGCCGTCCCAACCGACGCAGACGACCACGCTCGTTGCCCATTCCCCGCCGTTGTCGTTCCGGAAGATCAAGTCGGGCTGCACAACCACCGTCTCCGCATCAACGATCGTCCCTGACGAGTGAATCCAGTCTTCCGTTCCGAACCGGCTCATCACCTTGCACGCCGCTCGGAACGGGTACTCCTGCCGATTGGTAATCCACGGACCGGAACGGTCGTCGTACCCACCACCTTCACCCAGCGGCGCGCCTCCCCCGTCCACGCCCCGGAACTCAGCGAACGACGGCGCCGGCCCCGACGGGTCGATCGCGACGAAGGTCGTCGTGCGAGAGTCCATGTGGTGTTCGAAGTAACCGGGCACGTTCGCCTGCGGCGTGGGCGGCGGGACCCCAATCAGCTGGGCGTGAGCGGCAGCGGCCAGGCAGATGACGGGAACGAATCGGCTGAGCATCAGGTTTCTCCGGTCGGAACTATACATCATCGGCGGTGGTTTGACGGCCTTCGGAGATGCGAGGCTGGTCCGAAAACGCCGCGAGCCCCGACGTATCGGGGCCCGCGTGCAACATCGGTTCAGATTGCGATCCCCGCCGCGATGATGCGCGGAAGCGAACTCGACCGACCAGCCCCACTCAGCTTTGCGCCGAGCGACGGTCATCCGTTGCGCTCCCCGCGGCCGAGCCGGAGGCCGCCGCCTCCACATTCGCCGGGTCCACGTCGATGCCCGTCAGCTTCTTGACGAGCGCCGCCACCGCCAGCCCCAGGGCCGCGCCGCCCGCGCCGCCGACGGAGCGGATCTCGGGCGGGATGGTGTCGTTCACGCCTCCGAGGAACGCGCCCAGGCTCTGGCCCTGGACCATGGACGCCATCATCCGCTGCGCTGTCAGCGGGTCGCCGTAAATCGTCATCTGCGACGCGGCCATCGCCTTTCCGGCCGCCTCCGCCGCGGCGATCCGGGCCTGCTTCTCCGCCTCGATCTTGGCGAGTTCGACCTGCAGGTCGAGCGCGATCCTCTCGAACCGCGCCTTGCCCTCGAGCTCGCGGATCTGCACGGTCACCTGGGCGTCGGCGACCTTCACCTGTTCCTGGGCGACACCCACGGGCACCATCTGGATCGCCCTGTCGCCCTCGGCGCGCAGCTCGGATGCGCGGCGCTCGGCGTCCGCGAGCGCGATACGGGCCTCGGCCTGCTTGCTCGCGGCGAGCTGCTGGCCTTCGGCTTCCTTCACGTTCTTGTACGCCTCGACCTCCGCTTGCATCTGCTGCTCGATGCGGACCTGCTCGACCGTGGCCTGCTTGCCGATGATGGCCCGCTCCTTCTCGCGCTCGGCGGTCGCCCTGACCTCAACCGTGACAACGGCCTGCTCGGCGGACTTGCGGTCGCGCTCCGCGAGCAACTGCTCGGCTTCCTTCTCGGCGCGGCGTCGCTCCGCGTCCGCGACCGCGATCATCTTCTCCTGCACCGACAGCTCGGCCGCCCGCTCGCGCTCGATGCGTGCGACCTGGGCCGCTCGCTCGCGCTCCTGGTTCGCGACTTCAACCGCCTTGTCCTGATCCACCTGGCGGAGCTTCACGGCCTGCTCGGACTCGACCCGGGCGATCCCGGCGAGGCGGTCCTGCTCGGCGGCGAACGACGCGGCGCGTTGCTGGCTCGCGGCGAGCGCGATGGACTTCTCCGCTTCCGCGTCGGCCTTCGCGCGGGACTCGAGCACCTGCTGCGCGGCGACCTGCTGGGCCGTCGTGACGTTCTGCTGCGTGACCTTCAGTTCCGCGGCCTGCACCATCTCGTTCCGCAGGACGCGCTGCGCCTGCACCTGCTTGGTGATGGTCGCCGCGCCCTGCGCATCGAACACGTTCTGCTCGGGCTTCATCGCCGTCAGCGGGGCCTGGTCGAGCTTGCTGATCGTCACCGATTCCAGCGTGAGCCCGTTGGCCTTGAGGTCGTCCTTCACGCTCTCCTGGACGCCGCGCGCGAACTCGGCCCGCTTCGCGTTCAGGTCTTCGAGCGTCTGCGTCGCCGCGACGTTGCGCAGCACGCTCACCAGCTTCTCCATCACCAGCTCTCGCACCGCGGCCGGGTCGTTGGAGATGCTGCCGAGGCTTGTGGCCGCGAGCATCACGCTCTCGGGGTCTTTCTGCACACGGCAGAAGAAGTTGGCCACCACGTCGGCGCGGAGGTAGTCGCCGGTGATGAGCGCATCGGGCCCGGTCCGCTCGACCTCGATCTTGAAGGTCTTGAGCGAGACGTCGATCACCTCGTGCACCACGGGCACCACGATCGCGCCGCCATCGATGACGCACTTGCGTCCACCGACACCGGTACGGACGAACGCCTGGTCGGCGCTCGTCTTGCGGTACAGACGGGTGATGATCACCATCAGCGAGAAGACGAGCGCGACCACTCCGCCGAACCCCGAGATCATCAGCTTGCTCGTCTGCGGCACGCGTTCTCCGATGAAGAACGGGACGACCACCAGCGCCGCACCCGCGAGCGTTCCCAACACCAGCATCGCCGTCAACGAGCCTCTGCCCTTGCCCTGTTGCTTGAACTCCATCGCGAATCTCCTTCCGTTGGCGGCCCGCTGGCAGCGCGACCGATCCGGGAACGACCCGGCCTCGGCTCCACCCCGCCCGGCCCGGCGTGCCGCCGTAACCGTACCAGTTTCAGACTGTCCGACGGACGGTGAACACGCCCGCGTCGCTATCGAAATCCGTGAGCCGCACGATCGTCCCGCAGGCGAGCGGACCCTCTCCGGGCGCAGCCCTGCACGAGAGATCTCGCAGGCTCGCGTGCTCGTCGACCAGTCGCACCATTCCCCCGCTCTCGTTCACCTCGTGAACCACCGAAGCCGTCTTGCCCACCAGTGACTCGGTCGCCGTGCCGTAGGACTCCAGAGACGGCAACACCCGCGACAACCAACGCGACACCAGCCGCGTGCCCAGGAGTGCCGCCGCGCCCGCCACCGCGGCCCGCGCCGCCAGCCCCCAGTGATCCCCGACCAGCCCGAGCGCCAAGCCGGTGCACCCCCACAGGATCGCGCCCGTCAGCACGGTGATCGCCAGAGGCACCCGCCCGACACCGAGCGCTTGGCTTGCTCCCGGATGGTCCGCGTGCACGTCCGGCAGCTGGTCCGGCACGTCCGGCGCGTGCACCGCTTCGGCGCCCGCGTGACCGCCCAGCCCCATGAGCACCACCAGCACGACGGCGAACGCCAAGGGGAGCACGAAAACCAGATTGTCAACACTCAGCAGGTTCATCGGGCCTCCGTTGTGTTGTGCATACGAACTTTGCTCGCTCCTTCTACGAGCACCGTTCTTACGTGTTACCCACGCGGGAGGATATCCCGCTCCCTCGCGCCAGCCACCCGAACGCCGCGCGAAGCCCGGTGCGAATGGCAGCGGTTTTATGCGCTTTTTACGCCCGTATCCGAACGACACCCGCACGCGAATCGAACCGTTCGCCGGCCGACCGGGAGCGGTTCGGCCCTTCCGATCGCTTGTGAAATTGAACGCGATATTATATTACTTCGCGGCCTTGAACCGCTTGAGGCGACCCTGCATCTCCGCGAGTTGCGCCGGGTCGTTCCCAACCTCGTCCGCGTACAGACGGCACGCCCGCTCCTGCAGCTCGATCGCCTCCGCCACCTTGCCCCGCTTGAACTCGGCGAACGCCAGCGTGTCCAGCACCTCTGCGTTGAGGTTCTTTGTCAGCTCCGCCGCGCGGGCAGCCCACTCGCGGACCCGCTCAAGGTCCGGCGACTTGAACACCTTCTCGTCCATCATCCCCCAAGCGAACGCGTTCAGCGCGTACGCGTTGTCCTTCAGCGGGCCCTTCAGAGCGTTCTCCGCGATCCGCGTCGCCTGTTCGGCGCTGGTCCGCGTCGCCGCCATGAACCTGCGCACCGTCGGCATCGCCTCCTCTTGCTGCTCTTCGAACGTCAGCTCTTCCTTCAGGTCAACCCCGAGGCACTTTGCCAGGTGCGTCTCGAGCTTCGCAGGGTTCCCGATCCACGCGACCTTCCCGTCGCTGCCGACGAGGAACGCCGTCGGGATCGAATCCCTCCCCGCCGCGGTCATCCAGGAGCTGGCCATCACTCCCTCGCTCCCGCCCGCGCGGTCGTACCCGACGGTGTACGCCATGTCGTCGCCCATCGACTTCACGAAGCGAGAGACACGCTCACCAAGGCCCGGCGCGTCACCCTCCCCCGCCTCACCGTCGCGCCCTGTCCGCTCCCACACGCTCACCCCGATGAACGTCGCCTTGTCCTTGTACTTCTTCGCCAGCCGCGAGAGGTGCGGGATCGTCTCGCGGCACGGCCCGCACCAGGTTGCCCAGAACTCCACGACGTACACCCGGCCCTTCTTGAGGTCCTCGACCGGCTCGCCCTTGACCCACTCCACGTCGCGGATCGCGGGGGCCTTGTCTCCGACCCCAAGCCTGGGCTTCACGGCTGTTTCCGCCGGCGCAGGCGTTCCTTGCCCGAAAGCTGCGGGCGCCGCCGCGCCGACGACCAAGGCCAGGACCGCTACGGCAAACCTATTCAATGCGATCGCGTGCATCGGCGAAGTCTCCTGCCAAAGTTCGACACCCAGGATCATAACGACGCTGCCCCTCCGCGCGCCGCGCCCCCCGGACGCCAATGATCCCGCCATGCGCAACCCACTCTTCGCCCTCGCCGCGTTCGCACTCTGCACCTCCTCGGCCTGCCCCGCCGACGAGGGCATGTGGCTCCTCACCCACCCGCCGCGAGAGGCGATGAAAGCCGCGTACGGCTTCGAGCCCACCCAGCAGTGGCTCGACCGCATGCGCCTCTCCGCGGTGAGGTTTGAGAACGGCGGCTCGGGCTCGATTGTCAGCGGCGACGGCCTGGTGATGACGAACCATCACGTCGGCTCCGACATGATCGCCAAGCTCTCGACGCGCGAGCGCGATCTGATGAACAACGGGTACTACGCGAAGAGCCGCGACCAGGAGCTCAAGTGCCCCGACCTGGAGATCCGCGTGCTCGAGGAGATCATCGATGTCACGCAGCGCGTGCTCGCCGCGGGATCGGGCGCCGACGCCGCCGAAGCCGCGACCCAGCGCCGGCGGGTCATCGCCGACATCGAGGCCGAAACCGGGTCCACCGCGGGGCGCACCCGCGAGGTGGTCACGCTCTACCAGGGCGGCATGTACCAGCTCCACGTGTACAAGTCGTACAAAGACGTCCGGCTCGTCTTCGCGCCCGAACAATCCATCGCCTTCTTCGGCGGCGACACCGACAACTTCGAGTTCCCTCGGTTCAACCTGGACTGCTGCTTCTTCCGCCTGTACGAGAACGACCAGCCCGTGAGCACCCCGAACCACCTGGCCTGGTCGAAAGAAGGGGTGAAGGACGGCGAGTTCATCTGCGTTTTCGGGCACCCCGGGTCCACCCGTCGCGCCTTGACCGCCGCGAACCTGGCCTTCGTCCGCGACATCTCGCACCCCACTCGTCTCGCCTTCGTCTGGCGCAGCGAGGCCAAGGTCGCAGAGTTTGCCGGTCGGAGCGCGGAGAACGCCCGCCTCGCGCGGGAGGACGCTTTCAGCTGGGCCAACAGCCGCAAGGCCTTCACCGGCGAACTCGCCGGTCTGCAGGACGGGGCGACCTTCGGCGCAAAGGTCGAGGCCGAACGCAAGCTGCGGGCCGCCGTCGACGCCGACCCCGCGCTAAATGCACGCACCAGCGGCGCGTGGGAGACCATCGCCGCGGCACAAGAGGCCAACAAAAAGCTCTTCCCGCGCAAATACGCGCTCGAGCGCATCGCGCGCAGCGGCGTTCTCTCGCAGGCCGCGCTCCACATCGTGCGACTGGCCGACGAACTCCCAAAGCCCAACAACGAACGCCTGCCCGAATACAACGAGTCCGCGCTCCCCGCGACCTACCTCTCGCTTTACTCTCCGGAGCCAGTGGAGACCGAGCTCGAGGTGGTCCGCCTGGGCAACACTCTGGGGTACTTCGCGGAGCGATTCGGCTGCGACGACCCGATTGTCACCAAGCTGCTGGCCGGGCGCTCGCCGATGGACCGCGCGCGAGACCTCGTGACCGGGGCAACCTTCGCCGACCCCGCGCGCCGGCGCGCTCTGGTCGAAGGCGGCCCGGCGGCCCTCGCCGCGAGCGCGGACCCGATGCTCGAGATGGCCCGCGGGTTGGACGCCGCGCTCCGCCGTCTCCAGCGCGCCTTCGAGAACGAGGTCGAAGCCGCCGAGCAGGAGGGCTACGCGAAGGTCGCCGCGGCGAGGTTCGCGCTCAATGGTGCATCCGAGTACCCCGACGCCACCTTTTCTCTGCGGATGACGTACGGGTCCGTGCGCGGGCTCGATGACCGGGGCGTTGCGGTTCCCGCGTTCACCACGATCGGCGGGCTCTTTGATCGCTACGCCGAGCGGAAAGGCCAGCCCGGCTTCGAGCTGCCTCCCAGCTGGGAGTCGGCGGCGCAGACGCTCCGGAAGGACCTTCCGTTTAACTTCGCCTGCACGGCGGACGTGATCGGCGGCAACTCGGGGAGCCCCGTCGTCAACCGCGCGGGCGAGCTGGTCGGCCTGATCTTTGACGGGAACATCCACTCCCTCACCGGTGCTTTCGTCTACGACGCGTCGAAGAACAGAGCGCTCGCCGTCGACGCCCGCGCCATGATCGAGGCCCTGCGGACCGTCTATCACGCGGACGCGATGGTCGCGGAACTCACCGGATCGGGCCAGAAGTGACGGGACCCGCCGCCCGGCGCATCTCGTAAGGCTCACCCCAACGAAAGGCGGCCTCGGATGAACATGAGTCGGCGTGATTTCGTGCAGTTCGCGGCGGCGGCAGGCTTGGCCATCGGCACCGCCCCCGCGTGGGGTCTGGTGCGCCCCCGCGCGGCCCTGCGGATCCTCATTCTCGGCGGCACCGGCTTCCTCGGTCCCGCGTGCACCGAAGCCGCGATCGCCCGCGGGCACCACGTCACCCACTTCAACCGCGGACGCCTCGAGTCCAAGCGCAAGGAAGCCGGTCGCCCCAGCGTCGTTCCCGACGGCGTCGAGATTCTCTACGGCAACCGCGACCCCGAGAAGAACGCCGATGAATGGAAGAGCCCGGCGGACGGCGAGCGTGACCCTGACAGCCCCAAGGGACTCTCGCAGCTCGAAGGCAAGACGTGGGACGCCGTCATCGACACCTCGGGCTACGTCCCGCGCATCGTCAAGGCCAGCGCCGAACTGCTCGCCAAGTCCGTCGGCTTCTACGCCTTCATCTCCACCGTCTCTGTCTACGCCCGCAACGATGCACCAGACGCCGACGAAACCGCGGAACTCGGCAAGATGGGCGATCCAACGGTGGAGGACATGGGCGCGGATATGTCCAACTACGGCCCCCTCAAGGCGCTCTGCGAAGCCGAGGCGGAGAAGGCCATGCCCGGCCGCGTCGCGAATGTCCGCCCGGGGTTCATCGTCGGCGCGCGTGACACCTCCGGACGCTTCGTCTACTGGCCCCGTCGCATCGCCGAGGGCGGCGAGGTGCTCGTGCCGGGCACGCAGGACGATCCGGTGCAGTTCATCGACGTGCGCGACCTCGCCGAGTTTACCGTCCACCTCATCGAGCAGAAGACCGCGGGAGTGTTCAACGCCACCGGCCCCGCGACCAAACTCCGCATGGCGGACATGGTCGCGCAGTGCAAGGCCGGCGTCGGCGGCGACGCCACCTTCACGTGGGTCGACCCCGAGTTGCTCCAGTCGAAGAGCATCGGGCTCCCGATCTGGATCCCGCCGCAGGGCGAGTACATCGGATTCCACACGCGGAGCATCAAGCGTGCCCTCGACGCCGGGCTCAAGTTCCGCCCGGTCTCCGACACCGCGAAGGCAACCCTCGACTGGTACAACTCCCTCCCGGCCGACCTCCGCCAACGAGTCGGCGCGCACGTGCTCCCTAAAGAGGTGGAGGTCGAACTCCTCGCCGCTCACAAGGCGGCGAAGCCCGCCGACAACCCCCGCTAACCCGGCAGGATTTTTGCACGCGGGGGTGGCATTCCCCTCGCCGTGATGTACCTTCCCGGTGAAGAGGATTTCCGATCCCGGAGAGGCAAGCCAGCGCACACGGTCATGAGGACCTGTGCGAGGGCTTTTGTTCTTTTTGGCCTCGGAGGGCCGGAGGTATGGTCGCGATGATGCTTGCTCACTCCATGAAACTGATCGCCGCCGCGTCTCTCGCGGCATGCTCCTCGGGTGCACTCGCTGGGATTCGACCGGTGGTTGCCATCCCGGGCGTCAATGACCTCGAGATCGCGGACCCGCGAATCGGCGATGTCGCAGAGGGGTACGACGACCGCACCCCGGGTCAGCGCGGCGTCCGCACCGGAGACCTTGCATCGTTCTCGATCAACGTCACGACCCTCGATAACAACAACTACTTCGCCAACCTCGGGGGCGATACCGCCGTGGTTCGCGGCTCCACCTACCGCTCGGTCGGCGCCCACCGCTTCGGCGCGGGCGAAGTCCGCGCCCAGTGGGACGAGGTCGTCAACAGCGGACGCACGTATGTCAGTCTGTCCTTCCGCACCTCCAACGCGGCCCCCTTCGTACCGGGCGGCGCATCGGTCAACGGGTCCGAGGTCGTGGGCTGGAACTGGAGATTCGGTCTCACCGACCCGGTCGACTACCAGCCGAACGTCGTCTCGGTCCTCCTTCGTTCCGCCACCGCGTTCTACAGCGCGAACGATGGCCAGTCCTTCTTCTCCGCCCAAACGCTCGGGGGCCTTCCGGCCGACTTCATGCCCGGCTCGGACCCGGGCACCCCGCTCGTGGCCAACGGCAACGGCGCGAACTACGTTCTCATCCGGTACGAAATCGATGTGACGATTCCCGCTCCCGGCGCCCTCGGGTTGCTCGCCGGCACCGCGGTCGCGATGCGTCGCCGCCGCCGGTAAGCCGCTGAACTCGCCTCCCCTCGAGCCCGGCCGCGCCCGGGGCCCCAGCGGGCCCCTGGCGCGGCCGGGCTTTCTTCGCGCGAACCGGGCCGATATGCTGTCGGCAATGAGACCGCCCCCCCGCGTTCAACTCCTCGCCGTGATCTCGGCCCTCGCGCTGGCCTGCGGCGTCGCCGCTGGCCAAGGGGTCGAGTACCGGTTGGACACCACCGGCCGCTGGTCGCCCGTATCGGCCGCGGACGAGAACGCCGACCGGTCCGTGATGACGCGCACCCGCGAACTCATCGCGTCGCGGAAGTTCACCGAGGCTCGCGAGCTCATCCACGCCTGGCTAAATGCCAACAGCGGCTCGGGTAGCCCCTACGTCGCCGAGGCCTACGTGCTGCGGGGCGACTCGAAGGTCGGCCAGGGCGATGAGTTCGACGCACTCTACGACTACGAGCGCGTGGTGAACCGTTTCCCCGGTTCAGAGATGTTCGCCACCGCGCTGGAGCGCGAACTGGACGTCGCATCGCTCTACTTCGGCGGCCTGCGTCGCCGCAGCATTGGCTGGATCCGCATCGACAGCGGGCGCCCCATCGCGGAAGAAATCGTGATGCGGATCAACGAGCGTCTCCCCGGCAGCAAACTCGCCGAACGCGCCCTCCTCGAACTGGGGAACTTCTACTACAAACGCCGCGACCTTCGGATGGCCTCGGAGACCTACGACGTCTTCCTCACGCTCTTCCCCACCAGCCGCCACCGCGTCTTCGCGACCCAGCGCCGGATCTTCTCGAACGTCGCGCAGTTCAAGGGCCCCCGGTACGACGCGACCCCGCTCATCGAAGCACGCCTCCAGATCGATCAGTTCGCGGCCACCGGCTCTGAAGCCGCCGAACAACTCGGCCTCGGAGACGAACTCAAGCTCCGACTCGATGAGGCCGCCGCCGAGCAGATGCTCAGCGTCGCCAACTGGTACATCACCCGAGGCGACCCCACCTCCGCTCGCTTCACCATGCAGCGCCTCGTGCGCCGCTACCCCTCCAGCAAGGCCGCCGAACAGGCCTTTGACGAGCTGACCAAGCGTGGATGGATTCAGGCAGG
>JBMOHX010000118.1:0-10489 GCA_049317625.1 Phycisphaerales bacterium | reverse complement strand
CGCGCTCATGACGATCTCCGGTGGTCTGTTCTGTGGGCTCAAGCCCCGCCGCGCGGCGGAGTTCTCGTTCCTTCTCGGCCTTCCGACACTTACCGCGGCCACGCTCTACAAGCTCCTCAAGAACCTCCATCACGCGAACCAGACCGGCGGCAAGAACCTCTTCGAAGAGCTCGGCGTGCTCCCGTGCGCGGTGGCCTGCATCGTCGCCGCGGTATCCGCGGCGCTCGCGGTTCGGTGGCTGGTTGGATTTGTGTCGCGGGGTGGCCTGACGTGGCTTGGTTGGTACCGGGTCGCTGTCTCCGTGCTCCTGGTCATCCTCTTAGAGCGGGGGGTGGTGAGCTTTGGTCCGGATCGAACCCCGCAACTGAATACCCAGACGAAACAAGTTCTTCCGCTCGAGCCCCCTTAGCGGTCTGTGCGCTCGAAGCTTCCACGAACTCTTCCCACCGGCGTAACGCAGAGGCCTCGGTTCTCCGATCCAAACAGCATGCCCCATCCTCCAAACAAAGTTCGAATCGTTTTGGTGGAAGGGATCCACCCGGCCGCCAACCGCATGCTCGAGGCCGAGGGCTTTGAGGTGATCAGTCTCCCCAAGAGCCCGCCCGAGCCCGAACTCCGCCGCCTTCTCGACGGTGCCCACGCGGTGGGGATCCGGTCAAAGACCGAACTGACCGCATCTATCTTAAACGCCGCGCCGACCGTGGCGGCGATCGGGTGTTTCTGCATCGGCACCAACCAGGTGGATGTGGCGCGAGCGCGGCGGCTGGGAGTCCCGGTCTTCAACTCCCCGTTCTCGAACACGCGCTCGGTCGCGGAGCTGACGATCGCCGAGATCATCTGTCTGCACCGCAACCTCACGGACAAGAACCGCCAGATGCACGAGGGCACGTGGGACAAGTCGGCCGACGGCGCCCACGAGGTGCGCGGGAGCACCGTTGGGATTGTCGGGTACGGGCACATCGGTTCGCAGGTCTCTGTGCTCGCCGAAGCGATGGGCATGAAGGTGCTCTTCTGTGACATCGTGCCCAAGCTCGCCCTCGGCAACGCGCGCCAGGTGCGCACACTCAACGAGCTTCTCGAATCTTCCGACGTCGTGACGCTGCATGTCCCCGCGACGAGCCAGACGGAGAACCTCGTGGGTGCAGCGCAGATCGCTCGGATGCGAAAGGGTGCGGCGCTCATCAACAACGCGCGGGGCAGCGTCGTCGATCTCGATGCGCTCGCCGCGGCGATCCGCTCGGGCCATCTCGGCGGCGCCGCGCTGGACGTCTTCCCGACCGAGCCCGCGGGGAAGGGCGAGCGGTTTGAGTCGAAGGTGCAGGGGCTGCCGAACGTGATCCTCACGCCGCACGTGGGCGGTTCCACTGAGGAAGCGCAGCAGACCATCGCCGAAGACGTCTGCTCCAAGCTCATCAAGTTCCTGCGGATCGGATCGACCACGGGCGCCGTGAATGTGCCCGAGGTTGAACTCCCAGAGCCCCCGGCCGCGCAGCCGGGCTCACCCCACGCGCTGCCGCACCGCGTGCTGCACTTCCACGACAACGTTCCCGGCGTGCTCAGCAAGATGCACCGCGTGATCGCGGAGCAGGGCGCGAACATCTCCGCCGAGTTCCTCCGCACCCGCGAGGATGTCGGCTACGTCGTGCTCGATGTTGATCCCACCGACGGCAAGCCGGTCTTCGAACGTCTGCGCGAGATCCCGGAGACCATCCGCGTGCGGATGGTGTGGTGACCATGATCACGCTCGAAGGGGACAACCTCGCGCGCCGCTCCCGGGACGAATGGGTGCTGACCAACGGCCTCGGCGGGTTTGCGATGGGCTCGGCCTCGGGGCTCTGCGAGCGGCGGTACCACGCGTGGCTGATCGCCGCGCTCACGCCGCCGGTCGGGCGCTTCGCGGCGTTGCAGTGTTGTGCTGAGCGGGTGATCGTCGAGGACTTTCTCGGCCGGCAGCACTGGGATGTTTCGAGCCATGCCTTCGAGGGCGGGGTCGTTTCACCCGACGGCGCATCCCGGCTGGTTGCGTTCGAGCACGGTGCCCGCACGGTGTGGCGCTACGCACTGGCGCCGGGGCTCACGTTCGAGCGCTCCTTGCAGCTCTCCCGCCACAACAACTCGATCGCGGTCGAGTACAGGGTCATGGGTCTTGGGCCGGAGCAGCGTGCCTCGCTGCAGATCTCGCCGCTCGTCGCCATGCGGGACTTTCACGAGTTGTTGACCCGCGAATCGCGGGCCCGCGACCCGCATGTCTCTTCACTCCCCGGGCCTGACGAGCTTTTCGTGCGACGGTTCGGCGTTCGCTTGCACATCCGAGTGCCCGGCGCTTCGTTCCGCCTCGCGCCCTCGTGGTGGGAGCACTTTGACTACCGGCGCGACGCCGCCCGCGGCCAGGACCACACCGAGGACCTGTACTGCCCCGGGTGTTTCGAGATCGCCGTGCCGCCGTCGGGTTCTGTGGTTCTCGCGGCAACCGTGGGCGAGCAGATCGCCGCGATCGATCTGCGGCACGACCGCGACACCGAGACCGCGCGGCTTGATGGCATCGCCTCGGCGATCGAAGCCCGCTGCGCCGTGTCGCGTCCTCTCGCACTCGCGCTCGCGTGCGCATCCGACCGATTCGTGGTGCGCCGCGCGGCGGGGCAGGATCGGACCTTTGCCTCCGTCATCGCCGGTTACCCGTGGTTCAGCGACTGGGGGCGCGACACATGCATCTCGCTCCCGGGTCTGCTGCTGGTGACGGGGCGGAACCGCGAGGCGCTCGAGTGCCTGCGCGCGTTCGGTGATCTGCGGCGCGGCGGGCTGATCCCCAACTGCTTCGACAACGGGTCCGGTGTTCCCGAGTACAACACAGTCGACGCGCCGCTGTGGTTCCTGCAGGCGTGCGCGGCGTACCTTGAAGCCTCGGGCGATGCGATCGGTTTCCGGGCCCACCTTCTGCCCGCGTGCAGGGACATCATCGCGGCCTATCTGCGCGGCACCGAGTTCGGAATCGGCGTCGACCCGGCGGACGGCCTGGTCGCCGCGGGCGGACCCGGCACCCAGCTCACGTGGATGGATGCTCGGCGCGACGGAGTGGTCTTTACCCCGCGTGACGGCAAGCCGGTCGAGATCAACGCGCTCTGGTGCTCCTCGTTGCGGAGGCTCGCCGATGCACAGGAGCGCATCGGCGGCGAACCCAACATCGAGAGATCAGCCTGGCGCCGCGCCGCGGACCAATGCGCGCGGTCGATGACGGCGCTCATGTGGAACGAGCGGCAGGGGTGCATGGCGGACCGCCTTTCCCTGATCAACGGGGCGTGGGTTGCCTCCGACGAGGTCCGACCGAACCAGCTTTTCGCGGTTTCGTTGCCGGGCGGACCGGTGGTTGGCGAGCGTGCGCGTCGTCTGGTCGCGACTGTTGGGCGTTCGCTGCTGACCAACGAGGGGCTTCGAACCCTTGCGCCGGATGCTCCGGGCTACCGCCCACGCTTCGAGGGCACCCTGTTCGAGCGCGACCGCGCGTACCACAACGGGACCGTTTGGCCGTGGCTGATTGGCCCGTTCGGGGAGGCGTGGCTTCGGTCGGAGGACAGCTCCGATGCCGCCAAGCGTGAGGTTCGCGCCCTCATCGAGCCCATGCTCCGCGGAGTTCAGGGCGATCTCGCCTCGCGCTCGGGCACGCTGCTCTCGGTTCCGGAGGTCTACGACGCCGACGAGCCCCGCCGACCCGACGGGTGCCCGATGCAGGCGTGGAGCGTCGCGGAACTGATCCGCCTCCTCGCGCTTACTTCTCCGACGGGGGCTTGAGCGCAGCCGGACCAAGCGTCTGGATGGTCACCCGGCCGGGCTTGCGGCGCGAGAGGTACTCGTTCACGCGATCGAGCGACAGCCGGTCGATCTCACCCGCGAGTTCATCGAGGGAACGCGATCGGCCGAGTCGGCGGTAGTCCGCCGCGAGGGAGGCCGCGCGGGCGGAGGTTGACTCGCCGCTGAAGATCAGGCCGCTCTTCATGCCGACGACCGCGCGAGAGAACTCTTCCGGGGTGATCGCGCCCTCGGGGGTGGTGATCCGGCGGAGCTCCGCGTGGAGCACGTCCAAAGACTCCTGGGCACGCTCTGGCGTGGTGCCCACGTACGCGGAGAGGACGCCGTAGTCCCGGTCGCCACCGTATCCGGCGCTCACAGAGTAGCAGAGACCGCGTTTCTCGCGGACCTCGGTGAAGAGCCGGCCGGACATTCCACCCGACAGCACCATCACCACGACCTTCTCGAGGAGGCTGTCGGGGTGCGGCTCGGGGGGTGCGTCTTCGAGCAGCAGCACCTGGACCTGGTTCGAGGGATCCTCGATGTGACCGTACCCGCGTGCCGCGGGAGGACCGATCTCCGGTTCCGGGGAGGCACCTTGCCAGGACGAGAACAGCTCGTTCAGCCTGCCCTCGAGCGCATCCACGTCCACGGCGCCCGCCGCGGCGATGATCGAGCCCCCCGGCCGTGCGTGCCTGGCCCACTCCTGCCTGAGATCGTCGCCGCTGATGGCTTCGAGCCCTTCTTCGGTGCCCAGACCCGACCGGCAGAGGGGCTGGGGGTGGTGCCGCTCCCGCGCCGCGAGCGATGCGCGCTCCTGCGGATCGTCCGCGACCGACGCGAGCGCCTGCATCGCGAGGTCGCGGCAGGGCTCGACTGCGGATTCTTCCATGCGGGGCGCGAGCACCATGTCCGAGAGCAGCGGGAGCGCCTCGTGCATGCGCTCGCCGAGCATCGTCGCGCCCAATCGGAGGGTGAAGACCCGCGGCTCGGTCGCCCGCACGACGCCGAGACGGTCGAGCGCATCGGCGTGCTCGCGCGAGGAACGCGAGCCCGCGCCGCGCAGGATGATCTCGCCCCACATCGCCGCGAGTCCCTGTTTTTCTGCGGGATCTCGCGCGCACCCGGTCGGCAGAAGCCATGTGAGGCTCGCGCTGCGAACCCCGGACATCCGTTCCGCGATCAGCGGTGTTCCGCACGAGAGACGGCGCGTGACGATGGTGCTCATGCGTGGAGTCTACCCGCGCGCGATCGATCAAGACGACTCCGCGCGGCGCGCCAGTGCGCGCTCGAAGACCGCGCGCGCTGAACTCCAGTAGTCAGCTTCTTCACATTTTTGGAGATTGCTCAAGCACGAGCGCGATGACTTCCGATAATGTACCTGTCATGGATCGGCGCTCGAGCGCGGCAGTGGTGTCGAGGCTCGCAACAGCGCCGGCGAACACAGGAGATCGTCAGATGGCTAAGAAGGCTAAGAAGAAGGCGAAGAAGAAGACGGCAAAGAAGGCCGCCAAGAAGAAGTGAGTCCCTTGACTCCTTCGCGTGCTCTCGCTCCGCGATGAGCCGAACACGATCGAAGCGACGCGGGGCTCTGAAGAGCCCCGCTGTCGTTTTTGGGCCCCTCTGGCTCGTACACTCCCCGCATGAGACCCGACGTCCAGCGTCTGATCGCCTCGTGCCTCTCAGGCGTGCTCCGCTCCGACGAGTCCTTCAATCCCATCCGGTTCGTCATCGACCCCCGCACGGGTTGTCCGGCGGCCCCACTTCCTTCAGAGGCCTTCGACGCTTCCTCCTGGAGCCTCTACCTCCCCGACGACTCCCCTCTGTCTGTTCAGCTCACGGTCACCCTTCAAGAGGTCGATCCCCTCAACCACGACGCCGCGGACCGATGGATGGCCTACTTCGGCCGCCCCAAGACCCCGCGTTTCGCGGTCCTCCCCATCGATTTCTGCAAGGTCCGCGACGAAGCACTCGACGGCGATGAGGTCCGCCTCGTCCATCCGTTCCGCTCGCGCGAGTCCGCCCTCCTGCGCGAGCTGGCTGGCTCATCCGAGCAACTCGCGAGGGCCTGCACCGCCCTCACCGGCCTCCAACACCCCGAAGCCAAGGCCGTCGGCATCGATCCCTACGGCGTCGACGTCCGTGTCGGCCTCGGGGTCATCCGCCTCGAGTTCAAGGGCGACGCCCAGACCGAGGACGTCGCACGCGTTCACCTCCGTGACCTTCTCGCATGAACACCCAGACTCCGCGTCTCCGCGAAGCCCACGCCCACATCCCCATGTTCGGCCGTGAGCTCACCCAGCCCTCCCTGGCCACCGCGCGATCGCTCGAAGACTGCCTCGGCACCCTCCGTCAGCACGCCGCACTTCTGGACGGCGTCGATCCCTCACGCTCGCGCTGGCTCCTCGCCAACGGTGCCCGCGTCCAGTCGTGGCCCAACCGCGCATGGCCTACCCGCCAGCAGCTCGATGAGATCTGCGGCGCTCGCCCCGCCGCGGTCATGTCCTTTGATCACCACTCGCTCGCCGCGAACTCCGCCGCCCTCGCCGCGGCTGGTATCACCGACTCAACCCCCGACCCCGAGGGCGGTGTCATCGCGCGCGACCCTCGGGGCGTGCCAACGGGGGTGCTCCTCGAGAGTGCGCACTGGCTCGTTCGCTCTGCGGTGCCCGAGCTCTCGGAGTCAGAGCGCGAGACGGCCGCTTGTTCGGCCCTGGACCACCTCGGCGCCCTCGGATTCTGGGAAGTCCATGATCTGATGGCCCCCGCCTGGCTCGGCATCACACTCGCGGCGCTCCGCGAGGGGGGCCGGCTGCGCACGCGCGTCCAGATGTTCGCCCAGCCCGCCGAGTTTGACGTCCTGCTCCGCACCCGGAGTTCGTGGCAGTCGCAGGACGTCCGCCTCGCAGGCCTCAAGCTCTTCGCGGACGGCACGCTCAACAGCCGGACGGCTTGGACGCTCGACCCCTTTGCGAACCCGCTCGACGATCTCCCGTGCGGTGCCGCGCTCCTCTCAGAGGGGCAGCTGGAGGTGGAGTTCCGGCGATGCGGCGCTCTGGGCGTGGAGTGCGCTGTGCACGCGATCGGCGACGGCGCGGTGCGAGCCTGTCTGAACGCGTACGAAGCCTCCCGCCGCGCCTGCCCCCTCCGCATCGAACACTGCGAGCTGATTCACCCGGACGACGTGCCTCGCTTTGCGCGCCTTGGGGTCACCGCCAGCGTTCAGCCTTGCCACCTGCTTTACGACATCGAGGTGCTGCGGCGGGAGTTCCCCGGCGTTCAGGCCCGCGTCCTCCCGCTCCGCTCGCTGATCGCTTCCGGGCTCAAACCCGGGGAGACGCTCTTGTTCGGCTCGGACGTCCCCATCGTTCGTGCAGACCCTCAAGACTCGATCGAGGCCGCAGTGCACCGCCGACGGGTGACCGACGGCCCCGCAGGCGGACCCTCGATCGTGGTCGGGCCCGATGAATCGATCGACGAGGCGACGGCCTGGGCGTGCTTCAACCCCTCGGTCTGACGCGATCGAGTCCGCACCCGCGCGGAGCACACGCCCCGGGGGCAGCCCTCGTAGTATTCCCAGGCACACCCATCGGAGGCCGCTCATGCGCCAGGACATCAGGTACAACAACATCATCGATTCCGACCAGGCCCGCACCGCCCAGGCTGCCGCGGACGCGACGCCGGAACTCCCCGCGTCGGAGATCGACGCGGATAAGTTCTACATCACGCAGAACTACGAGCGGTACACGCAGGCGGACCACGAAGTGTGGCGTGACATGTTCGACCGGCGCTGGGCGGTGCTCGAGAGTCAGATTTCGAGCCAGTTCATCGAAGGGCTGAAGATCCTGCGGCTGACGCGGGATCGGCTTCCGCTGCTGGACAACCACACCCTCGAGCGTCCGATTACCGTGGCCAACGGCGAGGTGCTCCCCGCGGGCGCGACGCTAACCGGGATCAACACCTTCCTGAAGGCGCAGAGCGAGTGGGCCTCGTACGGCGTGCCGGGGTACCTTCCCGCGAAGGCCTTCTTCGCTTGCTTGGCCCAGCGTGAGTTTCCGACGACGGTGCTCATCCGGCCCCGCGAAGTCATGGACTACCTGCCCGAGCCGGACATTTTCCACGACGTCTTCGGGCACGTGCCGCTCCACACGCTCAAGGTCTTCGCCGACTTTCTCCAGACCTACGGCCGCGCGGCGCTGCTCTGCGAAGACGAAGAACACATCAAGAGATTGGGCCGACTGTTCTGGTTCACGGTCGAGTTCGGCCTCATCCGCGAGAACGGGCGCATCAAGGTGTACGGGAGCGGGTTGGTCTCGAGCCACTCCGAGAGCGCGTACTCGCTCACCGGCGAATGGGAGAAGTCCGGCCGCTCGGCACCCGACTGCACCCCCCGCGCGGTCCCAGAGTACCGGCCCTTTGACCTCGAGCGAGTCTGTTCCACCGACTTCGAGATCGACCACTTCCAGCCCATCTACTACGTGCTCGAGAGCTTCGAGCAGCTCCGCGACGCGATGAACAGCTACGCGGAAGAAGTCATCGGCGCCGCGCAGCTCGCCCGCGTCACCGCCCGCTGAACCCGGGCGGACGCGGATTCCGTCGGAACCGTTCTTGTCCGGCGTCGAATCGTCGATAATCTACTGGTGGTGGTGGCACCCGCGCGAGCGGAGCAGAGGCGATGCTCCGAGGTTCGCGGGTCGGCGTCGATTTCGATGACGCGCCGAGCAACAGGCCAATCATCGCACGTTCGGTCAGACGCCCTGATCGTTCGTTCGCACAAGACGCGCGGCACGCTCACCGCCCCGCGTCGACGACCGCGGCTCAACCCGCGAGCGTCTAGGGAAGTCTGTCCTCACGATGGCCACCATCTCCACCTCCCGTTCGAAGTTCCTCCATGGGCAATGGACCGCCACCGACTCCGCTTCGCTGTACGGCGTTGCCGATTGGGGCAAGGGGTACGTCGGTACAAACCCGGACGGTCACATCACCGTCATGCCCACCAAGGACGCAGCGAAACAGATCGACCTCTTCGAGGTGATCGAGGGCCTGCGCGAGCGCGGGATCCACACCCCCGTTCTGCTCCGCTTCAACGACATTCTCGATCACCGACTGCGGGAGATCCGCAAGTCGTTCGACGACGCCATGGCCGACCAGGGCTACAACGGCGGCTACTCCTGCATCTACCCCATCAAGGTCAACCAGCAACGCCACGTCTGCGAGCAGATCGCCAACACCGCCATCGGTCTGAACTTCGGCCTCGAGGCGGGTTCCAAGCCCGAGCTTCTCGCCGTCCTGGGCCTCTCCGCCATGGCGGGTGGCCCCGGCGTGAACGGCATGCCGATCGTGTGCAACGGGTTCAAGGACGACGAGTTCATCGAGACCGTGATCCTCGCCACCAAGCTCGGCCGCAACATCATCCCGGTCGTCGAGAAGTTCACCGAGCTCGAGCTCATCGTCAAACACGCGAAGGCCTACGGGGTCCGCCCGCGCATCGGCCTCCGCGTCAAGCTTTCCAGCCGCGGCGCCGGCCGCTGGGAGGGCTCCGCCGGGGTCCGCAGCAAGTTCGGCCTGTTCGTGAGCGAGGTCCTCCACGCTGTGGAGTACCTGAAGAAGCACGGGATGCTCGACTGCCTCAACTTGCTCCACTGCCACGTGGGCAGCCAGTTGTACGACATCCGCGTCTTCAAGAACGCGGTGAATGAACTGACCCACATCTACGCCGAGCTGCACAAGATGGGCGCGGGCCTCACCGTGCTCGACATCGGCGGCGGCATGGGCGTGGACTACGACGGCTCCCAGTCCGCGTGGAGCAGCTCCATCAACTACACCGTCGCCGAGTACGCCGCCGACGTTGTGCACCGCATCAAGAGCGTTTGCGACGCCGCGGGCGTGCCGCACCCCACGATCTTCAGCGAGTCCGGTCGCGCGATGGTCGCCTACGGCAGCGTGCTGGTCGTCGATGTCTTGGGCACCAGCCGCTTCGAGGCCAACCCGGATATCGCGGCTCTCGAAGCCGCGCTCAAGGCCGAGCCCACTCCCCCGCAACCGGTCCTGGATCTCCTCGAGGCGTACCAGAACGTCACCGAACGCAACCTCACCGAGGCGTACCACGACGCCACGCAGGCCCGCGACGAGGCCATGAGCCTCTTCAGCCTCGGCTATATGTCCCTCTCCATGCGAGCCGCCGCCGAACGACTTTTCTGGGCGGTCGGCCACCGCATCCTCGAACGGGCCGCCCGTCGCGGCGACCTCCCGGATGAGCTCGAAGCGCTCCCCGAGATGCTCAGCGACATCTACTTCTGCAACTTCTCACTCTTCCAGAGCATGCCCGACAGCTGGGCCATCGACCAGCTCTTCCCGATCTGCCCGCTCCACCGTTTGAACGAAGAGCCGACCCGGCGCGGGATCCTCGCGGACATCACCTGCGATTCCGACGGCAAGATCGACCACTTCGTGGACAAGCGGATCGACAAGCGGATTCTGGAACTGCACGAGGTGAAGGACCTTCAGGGCGACGCCATCGGCGTCGAGCCCTACTACCTCGGCGTCTTCCTCCTCGGTGCGTATCAGGAGATCCTCGGCGATCTCCACAACCTCCTCGGCGACACCCACGCCGTCCACATCAGCCTCGACGAGCAGGGCGAGTGGGAGATCGAGGAAGTGATCGAGGGCGACACCGTGGAGGAAGTCTTGACGTACGTGCAGTACG
>JBMOHX010000117.1:0-10542 GCA_049317625.1 Phycisphaerales bacterium | reverse complement strand
CGGGCCTCTCCGGCCCGCGGCGGCTTTTTTGCCCGAGTTGGCTCCTAACCTCCAACCATGCGCATCATCGCTGGCGAGTTCCGTCGCCGAATCCTCGAAACCCCCCCGGACGCCGAGATCACGCGTCCGATCCCGGACCGCGTCAAGGAGTCGCTGTTCGGGCTCCTCCGTGGGCACTTTCAAGGCGCGACCGTCTTCGACGGCTTTGCGGGTACGGGTGCGATCGGGCTCGAAGCCGTCAGCCGCGGGGCGAAGCGCTGCGTGTTGGTCGAGAAGCACCCCGCGATCGCCGCGATCCTCGAGCGCAACATCGCGGAGTTGGGGTGCGGCGAACGATGCGACGTGGTCCGTGGCGATGCGCTCGGACCCGGCTCGATCGCACGCTGCCCGCGCCCGCTCACGCTCTCCTTCCTCGACCCGCCCTACCCGCTCGTGCGCGAGGTCACTGGCTATCGGCGCGTGATGGCCCAGATGAAGGCTCTCGTCGCGCTCCTCTCCGACGACGGCTTCGCCGTTCTGCGCACGCCCTACCCGCTCATGCTCGAAACCGCGGTCATCGTGCCCGAAGCACCAGTTGAGCCGCGCCGGAAGCCCAAACGCAAGGGCAACGAACGCTCGAAGTGGAAGCAGGAGATCTTCAACCCGCGTCCCCGACGCAAGGACGAAGCGCCCGAACTCGTCGAGCCCGATGTCGTCGTCGACGCCGCGGCCCCGGCAGTGGAGATCGTGAAGCCCGAACTTATCCCCGCGGACCTTCAGGTCGAGGGCGCGAACGGGCCCGAGACCCACGTCTACCACAACATGGCTGTGCACCTGTACATGCGGCGGCGCTGACTAGCGGGGCTGCGTCAGCCACAGGCCGAGCTTCTCGTTGCGGTACGCGCGGTCCCAACTGTTGTGGTTCGCGTCGGGGTAGTACGTCGCTCGCACGCTCGCATTCGGGTTCGTCGCCTTGATCGCGGCGACGATCGCGCGGGTCTGCTCGGGCTTCACGATGTCGTCTCGTTCGCCGTGGAATGCCCACACCGGCAGCGCGGAGGCACCGGCCGCGATCAACGCCGGTTCCCCGTAGCCGCAAATGGGCGCCAGCCGGGAGAAGGTCTCCGGGTGGCGGGAGCCGATCATCCACGTCCCCGCGCCCCCTTGCGAGAGCCCGGTGAGCGCGACGCGAGAAGCGTCGACCTTCCACTGCGATTTGGCCGCGGCGAGGATCTCCAGGACCAACTGTTCATGATCCGCCCACTCGGATTCCTGGTCCGGCTTCTGCGGGAACACAGCGATGCAGGGCCATTCCGCCTCGTTGTTCAGGATTGCCGGCAGCATTCCTACTGAAAGGTGCCGCTGGCCGTCGCGACCGCATTCGCCGCGGCCGTTCAGAAACACCACGCAGGGCCACTCCCGGGTCGGGTCGTAGCCGCGAGGGATGTACACGGCGTACGCGAAGGTCGAGCCGCGGAGCTCGACGCTCCGGAACAGCACGCCGGTCTGCGGAGGGACGTGGGCCATCTCTTTCTCTCCGGCCCCGCGGGCGCCGACGCAGCCCGCGAGGAGACCCGCGGCGGCGAACAGGGCCAGAAGCGGGCGAACAAAGGCGGTTGCGGACATCGCGTGGTGCTCGCTCAGCTCTTGATGCTCGTCATCGACGCGATGGCGAGGGGGAGCAGGATCATGACGGGAAGGAAAACCGAGAGTTGCGGCGGGAGGCCGGGCACGCTCAGCTCTGCGCCGAGCACGCCGCCAACCTGCGAGAGGAGCGCGACAGGCGCGCACTTGAGGCTCTGGATGATCATGCTCGTAGGTTCGCGCCGAACGAAGAAGGGCAGGCAGATCAGCAGAGACAGCAGGTTCCCCGCCATCGTCGCGATCCGACCCCAGCGGATGCGCTCGAGCTCGTCGATCCGCTTCGCGGGCGGCTGCGGCTCGCCCCGGTATCGATCGATCAGCTCGGTGACCTGCGCTGTCGACAGATTGTGCCGATACCCCTGGTACCTGCGCAGCTTGAGAAGGGTGGGGCTCAGGTCGGTCTCGATGCTCTGCACCGGTGTAAACGCCGCGACGGGGGTGGCGCCGCGATCGAGTTTGGACTCGAACCGGCCCTCCTGCAGCACCCAAGCGCCCTCTCTCCACCGGGCGGACTTGGCCGTGATGCGCCCCGTGACGAGCCCCTTCTCGTCCCGCTCCCAGACCCAGAGCCCGTCGATGCTCCCGGCGTGGGCGTCGAACTTGCGGGCGTAGAAGAGCCTCCCGCGGGCGTCGGCCGTGAGCATCCGATCGACCCCCGCGAGCGACCGCTGGCCCGCTTCGTCTTTGGTGCGCGTGAGCAGCTCGGCGAGCCTGGGGAGGATGACCTCCCGGTTGACTCCCTGAAAGAGCGTGAGCCCGATCGCGACGATGATCAGCGGCCGAGCGACGCGTGTCAGGCTCACCCCGCTGGCGAGCATCGCCACAAACTCGCGATGCTTCATCATCTGCGCGCAGGTGAAGCCCATCCCGCCCACGATCATCATGCCCAGCAGGTAGTTGAAGAGCAGGAACAGCCGCGGCCACCACAGATCGACCACCAGCGCCGCCGCGAGCAGCCCGGTCCGCAGTGCGCTCGGCTCTTGGCCACCGGGAGTCGGTGTCTTCCGCGCGATGTCCACGAACTCGTCGAAGTTCAGGGAGAAGTCCACGACGATCACGAAGGTGAACAGCACCACGTGCAACAGCACGATGTTGGCGATGAACTGTCTGGAGATGTACCGGTCGAGCGTTCGCATCGCAGCTCCAACAGTATCAGCCGCCGGCGAGGAACTCCCACCGCCGGTGCAGATCGCAGATCCACCGAGCGCTCAGCCATCCGATCACCCCGGCGACGAAGACGTCCGTCGCGAAGTGAGCCCCCGCGAGCATCCGCGTGATCCCGCAACCGGTCGCCACGGCGATCGCCACGGGCCCGCTCCCGGGGTACAGCCTCGCGAGCGCAAACGCCGCTCCGAAAGCCACCGCGGCGTGGCTGCTCGGCAACCCGTGACCCGGCCCCCGCGACCAGTCGTCGTTCATCCAGGTGAACCAGTACTCCCCGCTCTCCCCCGGCCTTTGACGCATGAATACGCCCTTCCCGATCTCCGCGAGGACCCCCGAAAGGAGAGCGCTCGCGCCCAGGGAGAGACCGCGGCTCCACCTCCGCGCGAGCCCTCGCTTCCATTCCGCGCCGGCGATCGCTGCCCCGATCACCAGCCATGTGGGCAGATACCCCGCTTGCCGGAACAGGTGGTACAGGTCGCGCCCGCTCGCCCGTTCGAACTCGCCGGGGTCCAGCCGCGCCCACCTCCACAGCGACTTGTCGAGAAGAGTCAGGGCGAGCAGTGCGCACGCCGCGGCGAGCCAGCCGCAGAGGCGGCGGTGGCGCGACGACGTGGGCCGCGGGAAGGGTTCGTTCACGGTGCGGCTCCCGGACCCTTGTAGTCGGAGCACACGAATGCCGGCCGGGAGCGCTTGCGGTCGCCGTCGAGTGTGAAGGGCGCACCGACCGTGCCGAAGAACGGAGCCCAGCTCGCCTCCGTCCCGCCCACGACGAGCGCCGGGCGCCCGATGAGCGCGGGGTCCTTCAGGTCGGTGTCTTCCCAGAAATCGTACTGCGTGACCCGTCCATGCCCGAGCGTCCGGCCGGAGCAGTACGCCTTGGGCCGCCCCTTCATGTAGAAGCGAAGCTGCGCGGCCCGGCCGTAGTGCATCGCGATCAGAAACGGCTTCCCTCCGTCGCGCGCGGCGAGTTCTGCGAGCGTTCGATCCGCGTGAGCCGCCATGTCCCGAATGCCCGTGAGTCTGGACGCCGGTACGACGCGGGGCATCGCCGCCGCCACCCGATCCGCCAACGGGAGCGCCAGCCCCGCGACGGTCCCGACGACGAGCGTGGCCCACCAGACGAGAAGCGCTCCCGACTGCGGCCGCGCGAGCACCCAGCCCTGGCGCGGCCGCGGCTCCGGAAGGGCACGCCAGCGAGCGAACCGAGCTTCCCACTCGCTCATCCCGCGATCGATCTCGACGCCCGCGAGCGCGAGCGCGGTGATGAAGGCGGCCATCGCCCAGTTGCCCTCGGGCTCGGTCACGAAGCTCACGGCGAGGTAGAACACCAGCAGCGGCGCGGCGCACGTCGCGAGCAGGCGGCGCTCCGCGAGCTGCTCTACCCCACGCCCCGCGAAGGCCCGCCACACCCCGGCGGCAGCCGCGATCACCGCCGGGCCGATGAGCCCGAGCGGGGAAGCGAGGTAGGTCGCGGTCCACGCGGGGGAGTACCGCCACCCGCTGGGGCCCTGGGTCACGGGCATGTCGCCGCCGCGCACGCCCAGGTGACCGAGAAGGTGCGAGAGCGTCGGCCAGTCCCGCTGGGCGTTCCAGACCAGGACCGGCACCGTGCCGAGCATCGCCAGAACGGTGCCAGCCGCGAGGAACGCCTTCCATCCGGGGGCCAGGCGGAGGTCGCGCCGGCACGCCATCGCGAAGCACGCGAGCGAGATGGGAAGCGCGACGATGGTGTACTTGAAGAGGAACCCGACCCCGAGCGCAGCGCCCGCCAGGGCCCAGCTCCAGCGTCCGTGCCGGAGCAGGGCGTACATCCCCGCCCACGCGCACACCGCCCAGCAGGCCGCGTACGGTCCGTCGATGGTCATCAGCAGCGACGCGGCTTGCAGCATCGGTGCGCAGAGCACGCACACGCACGCGAAGAGGGCCGCTCGGGGCCCGCCCGCCATGCGGGCCATCGCGGCGACGCACAACGCGACCACCGCGCCGCAGATGGGCGCCGAAGCCCGCACGCCGAACTCCGACGTGCCCAGCAGCTCGGTTGATGCCCGGATGAGCCATGCGATGCCGGGCCCTTTGGTGTAGTAAGACAGGGCCGGTCGCAGGCCCCACTCCCAGTAGAACGCTTCATCCTCGATGAGGGGGATCGTGCAGACCCACAGCAGCGCCGCCAGGCGGGCCAGCGTAACCACGGCGACCAGCCGGAGCGTCGTCCGCCACGCGTGCGAACCGGCCGCGTCGTTGGAGGGATGGTGGGCCATGCGTCAGTGGCGTGCGATCGAGCGGAAGAGCACCGCCGCGTACACGGCAAGTCCGGCAACACTGCTCCACAACAGAACGAGGCCTCCCTCGCTGGCCGACTTCACAACCTGGGTGCCGCCCTGGATGGTGACGATCGCCGCCATCGCGGGGAGGAAACTCCAGAGATAGATCATCAGGGGTGACCGGCGGCTCATCCGCACGGCCGCGAGTGCGCCAACGAGGATCGCCAGGCCGCATGTCGCGCTGAGCGCGAGGCGCTCGTGAATTTTCGCGAGCACGCCGCGCTCCAGGTTCCGGATCTTGCGGCGGAGCTCGATCGCCGCCTGAGCGACCGGGGCGTCGTTCGTGCGTGCATCCGCCTGCGTAAGGACCTCTCGTGTGGGCATCGCGAGGTACGGCGCAAGGAACTCTGCGCCGTCGGCGCGCTTGGGCATCGAGAGGCTGGACAGCAGAATGTCACCGCGCTGCGAGCCTTCGGCCGGCATCGTCGGGTTGGACGGCTCGCGGGTCCTCGCGCGGAGGAACTCGAGACGCAGCTCCAAACCCCGCGTGTACCGGTCTCCGCCCATGTCGGTGATGAGGTACGCGTCTGGTGAGGAAACCACCATCTCAACTCCGGACTGCTGATCAACCCCGCGGGTGACGAAGGCTTCGACCTCCGCGGCCCCGGGTTTCGGGGTCATCCGCAGTCCTCGGTCGTCCCAGGCGAACCCACCCGCGAGCACGCGTACCCGGCCGCCGCGCGAGTCGCGGAGCTCGAACTCGCCGCCCGCGGCGAGGCGAGAGAGCTCGGCGCGGGCGTCGCGCTCCGCCATGAGAATGGCAAGGTCGCGCCGGGGGAAGTTGATGCCGCTCATCTTGGCCGGCTCTGCCTCGAGGGCCCTGAGCTCTTTCAGTGGAAGGAACGCCGGCGAGTCCCGGAACATGTCCGGCACGCTCCACCGGAGCACCGTGTCCTTGCTCCCCGTGGTCCACTCCCCTTGCTTCAGCGCGACGACATTCTGCAGGCGCATGACGACCCGGGAGATCGCCGCGCCCGCGGAGGGCTCGTCGCCGGTCGCGGACTCATCGCCGGGGAAAAGCCACATCGTCGCGAGCTCGGAGGACGCCTCGGTCGTCGGGTTGCCGTCGCGGTCGAGCTCGACCGCGGCGAACCGGCCGAGCACGACGCGGTCCAGCGCGCCACTCGCGGGGTCCGGGCCGAAGCTGCGTCCCGAGTCCGCGTAGATGATCAGGTTCTTCTGCTGAACGGCGTTGCCCCGGGCGACTTCTGACGCGATCAGCCGCGAGACATCGACGGTGATCATCTGCTGCATCCGCCGGAGGAACCTGGGCATCATCTGATCGTGCATGACCAGCACCGCCAGCGAGAGCACGACCGAGGTCATCACCGCCGGTGCGAGCAGCCGCCTGTGGCTCATCCCGCCCGCGTGGGCCGCGGTCAACTCGTTGTCCGAGGCCATCCTGTGGTAGACGAGGGTCGCGCCGAACCCCGCGGCGAACGGGAGCGCGTACGCCAGCATCGGGACAAGGGCGTACGCCATGAACTTCAGCGCGTCCGCGGGTTCGAGCCTGCCCTCCGACAGCGGCTTCACGGTCGCCGCGAAGGCGATCACGACCACCAGCACCGCGGCGGAGAGCGTGAGCAACCGCCAGAGGTCCGCGAGCATGGAGCGCCATAGGGTGAGCGGGAGCCGGCTCATGTGCGGGGAGTGTAGTGGCACCCGGTGGGGCTCGTTCAACGGTCATGGCGGGGCCATTCGTCCTTGGAACGCGATCCCGGCGCGGCGCGTATCATTCGCACCATGATCAAAGCCGTCATCGTGTCGTCGCTCCTCGCTCTTCCGGCCTTCAGCCTCGCGCAAGTGGAGCAGGCGCCCCCTTCGGCCGGCGCTCAGCCGGCGGACAAGACCGCCGAGCTCGTCGCCGACGCCAATGCGGTCGTCATCGCGTCGGGCTTCAAGTTCACCGAGGGCCCGCTGTGGGACGGCGACGCGCTGCTGTTCTGCGACCTTCAGGGCGACACGATCTACCGCATCAAGCCCGGAGAGAAGCCGGCGATCCCGGCGGACTCGGAGAAGTTCCGTGCCCCCTCCGGCCGGGCCGCGGGCCTCACTTTCGACGGCGAGGGCCGACTCTTGTGCGCCCAGTTCAACGGCAAGGTGACGCGATCGAAGCAGCCGCACCCCAAGGCCGGCGCGGAGTACGACATCCTCACCGAGCACTCCGCCGAGAGCCCGCTCAAGAGCGCAAACGACATCGTCGTGGCGAAGGACGCAACGATCTACTTCACCGACTTCGGCGGCGGTGCTCTGAAGCGGATCGCCGCTGACGGCAAGGTTTCTGTCATCGCAACCAAACTGAAGGCACCCAACGGCCTCACGCTGTCGCAGGACCAGAAGAAGCTCTTCGTGGCCGAGTACGGCGGTCAGAACGTCAAGGTTCTCGACATCGCGACCGACGGCACGACCTCTGAGCCCCGCGATTTCGCCTCCACCAAGGGCGAGGGCCCCGGCAGCCCCGACGGCATGAAGACCGACGAACGCGGCAACATCTACACCACCGGCCCCGGCGGCATCTGGGTCTTCACCGAAGCGGGCGAGAAGCTCGGGATCATCAAGGCCCCGGGCGTCTCGAACTTCTGCTTCGGCGGCGAAGACGGCAAGACCCTCTTCATGACCGCCGGTGCGGAAGTCCGTTCGATCAAGATGAAGGTCTCGGGCGTGAAGGCCCCCGTCGCCCCGGGCAAGTAAGTTCGCGGGCGGCGACGCCCTTCAACGGTGCAGAAGCCCCCGGCCCATCGCCAGACCAACCGCACCCCGATCGGGGCCGCCGAATCCCCGGAGGCAGCCGACGCCGCCGATCTTGCGATCGTCGAGCGGATCCGCTCGGGAGACACCACAGGCTGGTCGAGCCTCATCGTTCGCTACCAGGACCGTTTGTACGGGGTTTGTCTGCGGATGGTGCGCGACCGCGACCTTGCGACCGATCTCACCCAGGACGCCTTCGTCAAGGTCATCCAGGGCTTGCACTCCTACGACGGCCGGGCCAAGCTCTCGACCTGGATGATCCGGGTGACGATGAACGTGTGCCTGTCCCGCCTCCGGTCCCAGAAGCTCCGCCGCCATGCCAGCCTTGAGGGAATGGCGGAGCAGCGGCGTGGGGGATCGGACGAGGGGTCCGGCGGCCTGACCGCGGCCGATCAGTTTGCCCAGAACACGGAACCGGACCAGGTTGAGAGCGTCGAATTCCACGAGGACAAAGACCGCGTGCTCCGGGCCCTCTCGACCTTGGACCCGGACCAGCGGGCGGTGCTCATCCTCTGCGACTGCCGCGGCTTGCCGTACGAGCAGATCGCCGAGGTGTTGGGGGTTGCGGTCGGGACGGTGAAAAGCCGCCTGTTCCGCGCCCGAGCCGCGCTCCGTGAGGCGGTCGAATCGATGGAAGGCGGATCCAAGGCAAGCGACGAGGACGACATTGACGACCGGTGACGACAACCCCAGACCCGACCGCGGCCCGGTGACGGAGGAGCAGCTCCTCGACTGGATCGATGGCCGACTGTCTGCGGAAGACGGTCGCCGTCTCGCGGAGGCCTCCGGGCGGCCGGGTCTTGAACTCCGGGTTGCCCAGATGCGGGCCAACAAGCGGGCGATGGCCGCGCTCGGTGCGGTGCGAGCACCCGCCGACGTCCAGGCCCGCGTAATCGCCGCCCTCGAACGGGAAGCGCTCGTGCGTGGTCAGGCCCCCGATCCGATCCCGATCTCTTCTGTGATCTTCGAAACCGAATCCCGTCCGTCCCGATGGATGCACTCGCCGCGCGTCCCGCTGGCGCTCGCGGCGGGCCTGCTGCTCGCGGGGAGTGTCGGCTTGTATCTGATGACGACGTCGCGACGGCCCTCGTCGCCCGTTCCTGGTCCGATCGCCTCATCAACCGATGCGACCGAATCGCGCGAGGGCGGTGCAACCCCCTTTGCCTCGTCTCCGGTGCCCGACCCTGACGTCATCGAGCAGGCGGTTCGCGTCGCGCACGCGCCGGACGCCGACGTACCAGGATTTGTCGACGCCGAGCCCCCCCGGACGCTCGCGGCCTCGCGCCCCCGTCCCGTCGACGAGACCAGAGCGATCGAGTTGGCCCGTGAGGGCAGGCTCGTGATGCGGGTGGTCGCCGCGGACACGAAGCAACTCGCGAGCCTGACGAGCGACGCGCGCCGCAGCCGGCCGGGGCGTGAGTGGCGGCTGGACTCCGCCGTTCCGCCCGCGCTCGCGCGTGCTGTCGCGCCCGCGAACGTGCCGTTCGGGCTCGGGAGCCGAGCAGAGTTCGCGAACGCGTCCGCGGACGCGGTGCGTCTGCTGGGCCCTCGGGCGATGCTGACGTGGCCGGTCGCGGCGATGTCCGACCGCGCTTCGCGCGTGGAGGGAACCTATCTCGCAGAGGTACCGATGCAGGAGTCAGCGCTCCGCGCACTGACCTCGCTCTTTGCAGAACGCCTCGACGCGAAGGTTGTCTTCGAAGAACTCGCCTCGCCCGTCGCGATCCCGGCGCGGCTGGACGCCGAGACCGCGCTGTGGTGGACCCGGCCCTCCGGCCGTTGGCGAGAGCGTGTCTCGATCCCGATCGTGGTCGAGCGCAAGTAACAGAGCCCGCTGTGCGGCTTTTCTCCGCTGGCGGCGATGGTCAGGGCTTGACCGCGTCTTCCTTGAGGTCGTTCTCGATCCGCACACGCTGGCTCTGGAAGATCTTCCGCCACGTCTCTTCGCGCTCGATGAGCAGCGCCCGCTTCGCGCGGTCCAGCGACTCTTCGTCGCTGTGATTCAGCAGCTTTGCGCACACGGTCGCGCCGCGGAGCGAGGGGAGCCAGTTGGGGTCGCGCTCGAGGCTTCGCCCGTACGCTTCGAGCGCCTCCTTGGAGTACCCGGCGCGGTGGTAGAGCAGCCCGAGGTTCTCGTACGGCGTGGGATCAGAGGGCGAAAGGTCCGCCGCGCGCCCGAAGGCCGGCACCGCTTCCATGTACTTGCCTTGCTCGAGGAGCACGACGCCGTAGTTGTTCCAGGCACCCGCGATGTCGTCGTCCAACGACAACCCTTCGCGGTACAGCGCCTCGGCCTTGTCGAACTTCTTGCGGCTCTGCTCGCGGCCGGCCTGGTCGAACTTCGCGAGCGCCTGGGCCCGCGCTCGGGGCAGATCGATGTTCGTGGCCGGCCCTTTCCGCGAAGGACCGGAGCATCCGACGGCGACCGCGAGCAATCCCGCGGCGGCAACCTTGGTCATCAGAGAAGTCTTGTTGTGCATGGTCGCTCGGATTCCTCAGGGTTGCTTCTGCTTGCGCTCCCACCGCGAGAACGTGACTTGAAGTTGCCAATCAGCGGGGCGGGGCGTGAGTTTCACTTGGTAGACCTCGAGCCCGGGCACCGCCGCGGGCGCGCGACGCATCCAGTCCAGCAGCGGGGGGAGGTCCTCGTTCTGGACGGTGTACTTGAACAGGCGCTGGACGCTGT
>JBMOHX010000116.1:0-10676 GCA_049317625.1 Phycisphaerales bacterium | reverse complement strand
AGGTCTCGGTCACGCACCCGCGGATGCGGCCGCGTGCGGTGGTGATGGACGTCGCGATCCACTGCGCCATGCCGCCGCGGCTGGCGGCGGCGGTGGGGCTCGATGCGCTCTGCCAGGCGATGGAGTCGACCTGGGCGGTAGGGTCGACACCGGAGTCACTCGAGTACGGGAAGCTCGGCGGGGCGCTGGTGGGGGCGTGTCTGGCGGAGAGCGTGCTGACCGGGAGCCCGAAGTTCCGCGAGGCGATGATGTGGGGCGCTCACGCGGCGGGGATGGCGATCGACATCAGCAAGACCACCGCGCCGCACGCGCTCTCGTACCAACTGACGACACGATTCGGCATCCCGCACGGCATCGCGGCGGCGCTCACGCTCGGGCACATCGGACGCGCGAACGGGCTGGTGACGGATTCGAACTGTCGGGACCCGCGCGGCGCGGCGTGGGTGCGGGCGAGGGTTGCGGATGCGGCGGGAGCGTTGGGAGCGACCCCGGAGACGCTGCCCGGTGCGGTGCGAGAGCTGCTGCGGAAGCTCGGTGTGCCGACGACGCTGGAGGAGGCCGGGGTTGATTGCTCCTCGCTGGTGGAGATGGCCCGCGAGGTTGATCC
This sequence comes from Phycisphaerales bacterium, assembly GCA_049317625.1. Taxonomy (GTDB): domain Bacteria; phylum Planctomycetota; class Phycisphaerae; order Phycisphaerales; family UBA1924; genus JBEIUO01. Next base: position 10,069 of record JBMOHX010000116.1, on the reverse strand, counting down.
GGTGCGACTTTCGAACAACCCGCGGATGTTGACCGTGGACGAGTTGGCCGAGGCGTTGGCCTCGGCGTGGCCGGCCTGATTTTGAGGCGATTCTGAGCGAGCCGCGGCGGGACATCCGGCGCAGCTCTTTCGCGCGCGGGATCATGCGCGCATGAAAAAACCCCGGGGCGGAGGGCCCCGGGGTCGAAGGGTGTCAGCAGAGACTTAGCGGCTTAGCAGCCGGCGTCCCAGCGGGCGAAGAAGAGGATCACGTCGTCGCCGTCGACGCCGTTCTGGCCGTCAACGTCGGCGGCCTCGAGGCCGTTGTCCCAGTCACCGAAGAACGCGATGACGTCGTCGCCGTCGACGCCGCCGTTGCCGTCGTAGTCACCGATGCAGGCGGGGGTGCCGACCTGGCCGGTGATGTTGATCTCGGTGATCGCCCACCAGCCGGACTCCGCATCGTTGAAGCGGAACTGGACGGTGTTGGCGCTGTCGGGGTTGTTGATCGCCAGGACGATGTTCTCATCGGCCGTGGTGGTCTTGTTGCCCGTGTTCCAGGAGAGGACGGGGGTCCAGGCGCCGTTGTCGAACTTCACTTCGACGGACGAGGCGTGGCCGACGTTGCTACCCCAGCTGCTGCGGAAGGCCAGCTCGAGGGTGTTGGGGAGGAGGGAGCCGATGCCGTAGGAGGGGGAGATGAAGCGGGCGGTGCCGTTGCAGTTGCCGGCGTCGTGATCGGAGACGAACGCGGTGTCGGCGCCGAAGTTCAGACGCTCGCCGCCGAGGACGCGGGCCCAGGCGGTGACGTACCAGGCGTTGAAGCCGGTGAAGTCGGGGGTGCTGCAGCCGGTGAGGCCGGCGTTGTCAACCGTGAAGCTGCCGCCCTGAGCGGAGACGGTGGAGAAGTAGAGGCACTCGGCGACCGGTGGGTTCTCGGTCGGAGCCTGCTGGAGGTTCGGGACGTTCTCGAAGTTCTCGGAGAAGAGCGAGCCGCCGTTCACGTTGAAGTTGACGTTGTCGATCGCCCACCACCAGTCGTTGCGGGCGTTGGTGAGGGAGAACTCGAAGCGGACGGACTGGGCGCCGCTCGGGATGGCGAGGGCGGTGTTGTCGAGAGCGACGGCCTCGTTCTCGTTGTCGGGGTGGAAGAAGGCACCCGCGCCGTCGGAGTCCCAGTGCAGGACATCAACGCCGGGCTGCTCGTTGCCGCCGACGGTGTAGTAAGCGGTGATCTTGGCGGTCTGGTTGTTGGTGTTGGGGCCGGAGGGGCAGGAGCAACCGTCGTCGAAGCCCTCGGGGCGCCAGCTGGAGTCGAGGTTCAGGCTCGCGGAGCTGATGCTGTTGGGGAGGGTGATGGAGGGGGTGGACATGAAGGCGTTGTAGTTGCTGTTGCCGTTGCCCTGGTCGTCCCACTCGTCGGGATCGGCGATGGCGACGACGCCGCTGGAGCGGGTGAAGAGCTCGCGGTTCTGGGTGTCGACCTGGGTGGACCACCAAGACTGGAAGGCGAACGACCAGCCACGCCACTCGGCGCGGCCGCACTCGGCCGGGCAGGCGCCGATGGTCACGAAGTCCTCGGTCCAGCCGGCGGGAACGTCGGGGGACCAGGGCGTGAAGCAGGCGGCGTAGTCGATCGAGGGGGCGAGGGTCATCACGGACTGAACCGGGGTGACGGAGGCGAGGTTGATCTCGGCCTGGCCTTCGAAGACGGAGATGTTGTCAACCGCCCACCACCAGTTGTTGCCGGCGTCGTAGTTGAACTCGAGGGTCACGCTGGACGCGAGGTTGTTGAAGACCACGAGGGGGAGAACGACGCGCTCGTTGACCGCGTCGGGCTTGAAGAACTGGCTGAAGGTGTCGGACTCCCAGCGGAGGACTTCGATCACTTCGCCGGTGTTGTAGCGAGCGACGAGGGTGACGGTCTGGCCCGACTCCCAGCGCCAGCTGGAGTCGAAGGAGAGCACGAGGAGGTCGCCGTTGCGGCCGGAGATGTCGATGGCCGGGGTGGTCATCGTGGTGTTGAGCTTGCCCGGATCGTGAGCAAGGTCGTCGAACTCGTCACCTTCGGCCACGGCGAGGATGCCGGAGCTGTTGGTGAAGGCGTTGCCGTTGGGGCCGCCCGAGGCGCACTGCCAGAAGGGGCGACGCACGAAGCTCCAGCCGCGCCAATCCGGCACGCCGCCGGAGGCCGGAGAGGCGACGGTGACGTTCACGCCGTTGGGGCCGGTGTGGGTGTAGGTAAACTCGCCGCAGTAGTTGATGCCGCAGCCGGTGGGGAGCTCGTGAACGGGCTCCTCGAGGGTCACGCCCTCGAAGCCCTCGAAGAAGAGCTGGGTCGGGGTGCCGGAGACGTCGCCGTTGACGGTGATGTTGTCAACCGCCCACCACCAGTCGTTGGCGGCGAGGACGAGGCCGAACTCGAAGCGGACGGCGGTCGCGCCGACCGGGGCGTTCAGGACGCCGGAGCCGAGGCTGACGGCCTCGCTGTAGTTGGTGGCGTGGAAGAAGGAGCCGCTGGGATCAGAGTCCCACCGGAGCACTTCGACCGGAGCGCCCTCGACGCCGCCGACGGTGTAGTAGGCGCGGATGATCGCGGTCTGGTTGTTGTCGAGGAGGTCATCGAAGCCTTCCCAATCCCAGCTGGACGAGAGGTTCAGCGAGAGGGTGGACAGGTCGACGTTCGAGATGTCGATCGCGGGGGTGCCCATCCACGCGTTGTACTTGCCGCAGAGCTGGTCGGGGTTGCCACGGTCATCCCACTCGTCGGGGTCAGCAACAGCGACGTTGCCGGTACCGAGCGCGAACTGCGAGCGGCCCTGGTCGCCGGCGACCTGAACCCACCACGCCTTGTTCACGAAGGACCAACCCTCCCACTCGCGAACGCCCTGGTCGTTGCCGCAGGTGCCGCAGGTGGCTTCGGAAGGGGGACAGGTGCCGACGCGGCAGGAGTACGAGGGGACGCCGCAGCCGTCCCAAGTCCAGCCCGCGGGGGGGTTGTGGGTGAAGCGGGGACCGAAGGCGCCGCACGCGCTGACGACGCGGGGATCACCAGAGAGCTGGTTGATCACAGCGGTGTCGAAGCCTTCCGCGTAGAAGACGGTCTGGGCATTCACTTGGCCGCAGAGGGCCATTCCGGCCGACACCGCGAGCATCGCGGCCGTCGTACGACGGTTCAAATTACGCATCACTCATTCTCCTGATGACACCCGACAAGGACGCCGCGGCCCCGACGTTCGGGGATTTGGCACGGGACAAGAGTAAGAATGTGCGCGTTCAGGTCGTCATTGCGCTTTGTCAAACTCTCGCTAAGGATGCCCCTGCGTTGGGGGAGTCGACAGACGATCCACAGCCGGCGGGGTGAGCCCAAGCGGCGCAGGCCAATCTGCACACAACCTTTGCGCAACTTCGAGCTGCCCGCATCGCTCGCGCCGCGTCGCTGGGATAGACTCGGAAGCCCCGGAGGGGAATCTCCGGAGAAACTGTTTGTCGTACGGGAGAACCACTGCATGGCAGCGCAATGTTGCAAGCGGATTCGCGGCTTCACACTGATTGAGTTGCTCGTGGTGATCGCGATCATCGCACTGCTGATCAGCATCCTGCTGCCCACGCTTTCCTCGGCCCGGGCGGCGGGCAAGTCGGTGATCTGCCTGAACAATCAGAAGCAGATCTTCGCCGCGATCAGCGCGTACATCACTGACTTCAAGGATTTCCATCACGGCAAGCGGTTGAACTACGGAGCCCGCTTCCTCCGCATCAACCAGAGCGGGCCGTATGACTCTTCGAATCTTCGCATGCTTCGGCCCTACATCAATGACTTCACGTCCGATGGCGGCCCGCCCGACCTCGCGTACTGGGGTGCGGTGTACGACAAGTATCTCGATGTCGAGGTGGATCCGCTCTGGTATACCGCACGGATGCCGTGGATCTCGGATGACAATCCTCCCTTCCCGGGCTGGAAGATGTGGCGCTGCCCGTCCGCGAAGCGCATGGATCCGTACCCCGACGGCACGGTTTTCAGCCCTGATCACCACTATCAGACCTACGGCTTCAACGGCGTGGAGATGATGGACGGCCCGAACCGGCCCGTTCCCACCTGGTGGCAGCGTCGGTTCGTTCCGGCGTACAACCGCGTGGTCTCGGTGCCGACCAAGCTCTCTCAGGTCCAGCAGCCCTCGGCCATCATCATGTTCCAGGACGCGTTCGAGCACATGCTCGACGCGAACGGCGACACGCTGAACGATCTCACGCAGTACAACCCCGACGTTGACAGCGCTGACGAGCGGTTCAGGAACTGGGAGAAGGAGTACTTCCGTCACAACGCGGGTTGCAACACCACGTGGGGCGACGGGCACGTGCGTTCGATCGGCAAGGTGGAACTGAACACCTCGCTGCCCTGGTACACCGGCCGCAATCCGTGACGAACGACCGGCCCGGGTTCGGCCCGCTCCGTTCGACAACCGAGGACATGCCATGTCAAAGACCCAGTCTCTGACGCGCCGCGGCGTTCTTGCCGCGGGCGGTCTTGCTGCGATCGGTGCGGGGCTCGGGTTCGACGTTCGCGCAGCGGGCGCGGTGCCGGATTCTCGCGGCCGAGCTGCGAAGCGGGTGCTGCGGTTCGCGCACCTCACTGATTCTCACATCCAGCCCGAGCTGATGGCCGGAGAGGGCTTGGCCGCGTGCCTCAAGCACGTGCAGTCGCGGACGGATGCGCCGTCGATGCTGGTGACGGGCGGCGATCTGATCATGGACGCCTTCGCCGAGGGCTTTGACCGTACCAAGACGCAGTGGGAGCTCTTCACGCGGGTGCTGAAGACGGAGAGTTCGCTCGAAGTTCACCACTGCCTCGGCAACCACGATATCTGGGGCTGGAACAAGGCGAAGAGCAAGACGAAAGGCGATGAGAAAGGGTGGGGCAAGGCCTGGGCTTGCGAGATGCTCGGTATGGAGCGCCCCTCCTACGCGTTCTCGAAATCCGGCTGGCGCTTCGTGGTGCTCGACAGTGTGCGGCCCTTCGAGGACCGGTATCTCGGCGGGCTCGATGACGAGCAGTTCGCGTGGCTGGGTGATGAACTCAAGGCCCACGCCTCCGAATCCACCGTGATCATCTCGCACATCCCGATCTACTCGGTGGTCGCGATGATGGCCGACGGGAAGCTCGAGAACCACGCATTTCAACTCCCCGCGGCCAGTGTCTTCGAAGACGGTGCGCGGGTCCACAAACTGCTGCGATCGCACAAGCAAGTGAAGCTCTGCCTGGGCGGTCACATCCACAAGAACGAGCGGATCGAGATTGATGGCGTGACGTACATCTGCGACGGTGCTGTCAGCGGCGCGTGGTGGAAGGGCCCGAAGGACCGGTGCGACGAGGGCTACGGCGTCGTCGATCTCTTCGAGAACGGCTCGTTCGCGCACGAGTACGTGCCCTTCGGCTGGAAAGCTCAGGCTTGAGGCCAGTCCCGGTTCGGAATCAGGAGATTCACAATGCACACCAGACGCGATTTCCTTAGGAACGCGGGGCTGTTGGCCGCCGCATCGGGGACCTTCGGCGGGTTTTCGGACGCCATCCGCAAGGCGATGGCGATCGCGCCGACGCCGGGAACGTCGTTCCTGGACGCGGAGCACGTTGTCATCTTGATGCAGGAGAACCGCTCGTTCGATCACTGCTTCGGGTCACTCCGCGGCGTGCGGGGGTTCAACGACCCGCGCGCGTTGCGGCTCGCCAGCGGTGATCCGGTCTGGGTGCAAAGCGACGGCGCTGGTCGGAAGTTTGCGCCGTACCGCACCGACATGAAGGCGACGAATGTGACCTGGACCGGCTCGCTCCCGCACGGCTGGGCCGACCAGACCGACGCGGCGAACGGCGGGCTCCACGATCGCTGGCTGGACTCCAAGCCAACGGGCAACCCCGACTGCAAGGGGATGCCGCTCACGCTGAGCTACTACACGCGGGACGACATCCCTTTCTACTACGAACTCGCGGACGCGTTCACGATCTGCGACCAGAACTTCTGCTCATCGCTTACCGGCACGACTCCGAACCGGCTCTACCTCTGGACGGGCACGGTGCGTCCGACGCTCTCGGCCGACTCGTTCGCGAACGTGCGCAACGAAGAGGTGATCTACGACCACGAGGTCTCGTGGACCACTTTTGCCGAGCGTCTGGAACTGGCGGGGATCTCGTGGAAGGTGTATCAGAACGAGATCAGCATCAAGAGCGGCCTGACCGGCGAGTCGGACGCGTGGCTCGCGTGCTTTGAGGACAACCCGCTGGAGTGGTTCACCCAGTTCAAGGTGCGGTTCGCTCCGAGGCGGCGGGAGTTCGTTGCCGCGCGGATCACGGCGCTGGAGGGCGATCTCGCGAAACTCCGCGCGGGTGGGGAGGCCGGAGCGATTCAAGCCGCGGAGGCGGAGCTCAAGTCGCTGCGCGAAGAGCAGAAGGCGTACACGGTCGAGGGGTGGGAGGCTCTCACGCAGGAGCAGCGTCGCTTGCACGAAAGGGCCTTCTGCGACAATCGAGCCGACCCGGACTACCGGAAGCTGACCAAGCTGGAGTACGACAGCAACGGGCAGCGCAGGTCCGTCGACGTTCCGGCGGGTGACGTGCTCCACCAGTTCCGTCGCGACGTCGAAAGTGGTGAACTCCCCGCGGTCTCCTGGCTTGTTCCGCCGGAGCGGTTCTCCGACCATCCGTGCTCGCCGTGGTACGGCGCGTGGTACCTCTCCGAAGTCATGTCGATTCTTACGAAGAACCCGGAGGTCTGGAAGAAGACGATCTTCGTGCTGACATACGACGAGAACGACGGGTACTTCGATCACGTTCCCCCGTTCGCTCCGCCGGCGCCGGGTGCGGGTATCGCGTCGGAAGGGTTGCGGCCCGAACTCGACCGCCATCGGCTCGAGGACGATCTGAAGAGGCGGCCCGCCGCCGAGGCCCGAGGGGGCCCGATCGGGTTGGGCTTCCGCGTTCCGATGATCGTCGCCTCTCCCTGGTCGCGTGGCGGCCGCGTGTGCTCGCAGGTCTTCGACCACACGTCGGTCTTGCAGTTGATCGAAAGGCTGTTCTCGCGCAAGGCCGGTCAGTCGCTTGAAGAGTCGAACATCACCCCGTGGCGTCGCGCGGTGTGCGGCGATCTTACTTCGGTGTTTTCAGATCCGGACCCTGCCGCGACGGTGAACCTCACGAGCGAAGGCCGCGACGGGTTCATCCGCGGCCTCTACGAGGCGAAGTTCAAGCCTTTGCCGGGCGGGTTCAAAGAGATCTCGGCCGCCGACGCGGAGAAGGCCCGGAGCTCGCCGCGGGAGTGCGCGTTCTTGCCCCGGCAGGAGCCGGGTGTTCGGGAGTCGTGCGCACTCCCCTATGAGCTTTCGGTCAACGCCGACGTGACGGACGGTGGTATCGGGATCGCGTTCGCGGCGGGGAACGTGCGGTTTGGCCGGCGCTCCGCGGGCACCGCGTTCATCGCCTACGAGCGCGTCGGCCCGGGTGAGGTGCGTGTGCGGAACTACGCGGTTGGGCCGGGCGCGGTGGTGAGGGATCTGTTTAAGGCGGGTGCCGCGGCCGATGGGCCCTACGTCGAGGTTTTCGGCCCCAACGGGTTTTACCGCGAGTTCGCGGGGGTCGAGCGTGCGCACCGAGCGGGCGTGTCGATCGCTTGCCGCGATGGGGCGGATGGATCGCTCGATGTCACGATCCGCAACGCTGCGTCGGGCGTCGCGCGAGTTCGGTTCTCGGATCAAGCGTACGGCGCGGGCGAGCGCGAGGTCGAGGTTGTGGCCGGTGCGACGCAGAGCATCTCGTGGAGCACCACGGCCGGTCGCGGCTGGTACGACTGCCGAGCGGTGGTCGATGATGTGGAGGGCGCGGCGTGGCGATTCGCGGGGCGCGTGGAGACCGGCCGGAACGGGGTCTCCGATCCGGCGATGGCGTGATCGCGTCCGATTCCTGACACGAAAAAACCCCGACGCGACGACAGGGGTGCAACGCCGCGCCGGGGGTTGTGTGACAGGTTGTGATGAAGCGTCGGCACGCTTGCCCCACCGGGCTCGTCGGTGGCTGGTGCCGTTTGCGGAGTGATGGTACCCCACTCGTGGACGAATGACGCCGAGCGGGCCGCAACTTAGCACGAACGCAGTGATCGTCGGGCTATCGGGCGGGGCGATAACGGGAAAGAAAAACCCCCCCGGCGCGGGCCGAGGGGGCGAGAGTCAGAACCGATCAGACGGGGCGGGGAACTTACTCGCAGCCGGGGAAGCCGATGCCACCCGCGTCCCACGCGCCGAAGAAGAGGATCACGTCGTCGCCGTCGACGCCCGTCGAGGCATCGGCGTCGGCGCACTCGGTGCCCGCGTCCCAGTCGGCGAAGAAGGCGATCACGTCGTCGCCGTCGATGCCGCCGCTGTTGTCGTAGTCGGCGTAGCAGCCGTCAGCCTGCCAAGGGGCACGCGGGCGGGGTGCAGGGGTTGTTGGCGCAGGTGGTGGCGTCGCCGTTGTAGGTGCCCAAGAGCTCGGCGCAGCGGCTGGCGGTGACGATCTGGCAGCTGGTGCCGACGCAGCAGGAGCCGGTGACGCCGGTGCCGAAGCCGGAGTACGGGATGTAGGCGAAGCTGAAGGCGCAGGTGCCGGGCTGGCTGGTGAGCAGGTCGAAGCCAGCGACTTCGAACTCGCCGTTCTCGCCGGCCTCGAAGGCCATGGCCTGGGGACCGGCGGAGGAGTTGAGGAGGAGCATGCCATCGGTGGAGGCGTTGACGCCGGGGATGGTGATCTCGAAGATCGAGAAGCCGTAGGTGGCGTCGGTGCCGGGGACGATGGTGAAGTTGCCGGTGCTGGAGAGCACGGAGCTGTCGGCGGCGATGTGGCCCGCGATGAGGCCGGGGGTGGAGTAGGGAAGGAAGACGACGCCGGTTTCAACCGAGTCGGTCGCGACCTGGCCCATGGTGTAGGGGACGGCGTTGATGGTGACGTTCTGGGCCTCGTAGGGGATGAGGTCGTAGTTCGCGCCGTTGGGGGAGACCTGGATGATGCGGTTGTTGTTGTCCCAGTTGATCGCCATCAGGACGCCGTCGGTGAGGGCGTTGCTGGGAGCGGGGATGGAGAGCAGACCGTCGGCGATGCTGATGTCAGAGTTGCCCTGGAAGTTGCGGGAGGCCGCGAAGTGAACGAGGGCGAAGTTGCTGTTGATCTCGCCGCCGGTGACCGAGGCGTTGTGCGACACGGCGTCGCCGTTGTCGAAGCTGAGGGTCGACCAGCCGCTGACGCCGCCGGTGAGGGTGTTGTCGCGGAGGAACTCGGAGGGAGTGCCGAGCATGAGGCCTTCGCGGGTGTCGAGGCCGTTGTCGTAGACGGAGGGGAGGAGGGCGTTGAGGTAGGAGATCTGGTTGTCGCCGCGGTTGGCACCGGCGACGCCGAGGATCGGGTTGCCGGCGGAGCGGACGGTGTCCATGTCGCCGTTGCCGTTGTCGGGAGCGAACTCGCTGACGGTGAAGCGGGCTGCGGCGACTTCGTTGCGGAGGTTGCGGTAGGCGCGGGAGGGGGTGCCGGGGCGGATGTCAACGCCGTTCTTCAGGAAGACGAAGCTGAAGGCCACGTCCCAGCCGGTGAGGTCCTGGAGGCCCATGCCGGGCTGGTCGCGGGTGGTGATGATCCAGCCGGTGCCGCCCGCGTTGGGCTCGGCCCAGACGGGGTTGTCGATGGTGGTGCCGGCGCGATCGGGGCGGACGTAGGGGGCGAGGAGGAGGGTGCCGGAGGTGGGGGACTCGCCGGCGATGGTGAGCTCGAAGGTTCCGTCGGTCGAGGGCTGGCCGAACATGGTGACCGTGAAGCTGCCCTGCTTGAAGAGGGTCTTGGCGGTGGCGGTGACGGTACCCATGGTGACGTTGGCGGTGTTCTCGGGGACGAACACGAAGCCGGCGGGGTCGTTCTCGCCGGAGCCGCCGTCGGCCGCGAGGTCCTGGCACCAGAGGTAGGCGAAGCCATCGATGTAATCGGTCGACCAGGAGGCGCGGTTGTTCTCGTTCTTCGTGCCGATCGAGAGCATCACGCCGTCACGCCGGAAGTCAACGCCCGGTGCGGAGATGGCGTACACGCCGT
>JBMOHX010000115.1:0-10696 GCA_049317625.1 Phycisphaerales bacterium | reverse complement strand
GATTGCCTTGCCGGTGTCCATGAACGGGGTGACGAAGACCGAGTAGCGCTCGGCGAACGCGAGGGACGCGCCGTCGGGGCTGACGCGGAACTCTGTGGCCCAGTCGCTTTTGTAGTGCGTGCGTTCGGCTTCGCCCGGCACGGTTGTGCCGAGCGGGATGCTGATGAGCGAAACTTTGTCCGAGTCGCTACCGCCTTCGCGGACCGTGAGGAAGAGCCGATCCGAAGAGACGCCGAACTGCGGCGAGCCACCTCGGGTCGAGATGCGGCGCATCGAGGGGGCGGGGTTGCCCGGAGCGAGCGGGTTGGTGGCCGCGTAGATGCCGCCGTTGCGAGACCAGAGCGGGCTGGTGAGGTAGCCGCCTCCGGTGCGGGAGAAGACGATGGTCGAGCCGTCGGGCGAGAAGACCGGATCGGTGTAGTGGCCGGGTTCGGTGGTGACGGCGGCGGACTTGCCGCTGGCGAGGTCCATCACGCGAACGGTTGCGAGGCGGTCGTCGTTCCAGGCGACGTAGACGAGCTGCGCGCCGTCGCGCGACCACGCGGGGTAGAACTCGAACTCGTCCGTCGCATCGGTCAGGCGCTTCGGCTCGCTGCCGATCAGATCGCAGAGGTGCAAGCGGCCGAGCGCTTGGAAGATCGCGCGATCGCCCTTGGGGGAGACCTGCACGCTCTGGAGCATCTTGACGTCGAACGTCTCGGGGGCGACCTCGATGGGGAAGCGGAGCGCGTTCGCGACCTTTCGCGGGTTGGTCACGGCGAAGGGGATCACCCGCGACTGGCCGCTCGTGACATCCACGCGCCGGATCTTGCCCTCGGCCCAGAAGACGATGGAGCCGCCGTCGGGAGTCCAGGCCATCGCTGGGTAGACGCCGTGGACCGCCCAGGTTTCCTGCATGTCCCGCTCGAGCTTGCCGTACACCGCGCGCGACTCACCGCTCGCGAGGTCCATGACGAAGAGCTCGGTCTGGTATCTGACCCTGCGAACGAAGGCGAGCTGCTTGCCATCGGGCGAGGGCGTCGGGCGGCACGCGCCGCCCGGGCCCGCGACGATCCGTTCGGTCTGCTGCGACTTCATGTCCAGCCGGTCGATCGCGTAGATGCCGGGGTTGCTGTCCTTGTCGTACTCGAAGTTCGGGCTGCCGGTCGCGTCCAGCGAATAGTACAGGAACCGGCCGTCGGCGCTGACCGCGGGCTCGCCGGTGTCCTTCTGCTCGGATTGCTTCGCGGTGAGCTGAACGCCGTCGGTCTTTCCGCTCGCGTCGTAGAGCCACATCTCGCCAGCGCCGAGGCTCCGGCGGCTGGTGAAGTGTTTCCTTGCGATGATCGACTTTCCGTCGGGCGTCCACACGGGCTGGGTGAGCAAGCGGAAGTCTTCTTTCGTCACCTGGCGCGGGTCGGTGCCGTCGGTGTTCATGGTCCAGATGTTGTCGCCGCCCTTGCCGCTCTCGGCGCTCCGGTCGGAGACGAATGCGACCCGTTTCCCATCGGGGCTGAACCGGGGCTGCATGTCCCACTGGAGGCCCTCCGCGATGCACTTCACGCCCGTGCCGTCCTCGGATCCAGCGATCGGCATCGTGTAGATGTCGCCGAGGAGATCGAAGACGATCGTGGAGCCGTCGGGGGAGACGTCCAGCGAGATCCACGTGCCCTCGTCGGTGTTCAGCGCGGCGTCTTTCCAGGCCCACCCGCCGTTGGTCCCGTCGCTCGTGGGGTTTGAGATGTCCCACTTGGGCGGTGCCGGCTTCGGTGCCGGGGCGACATCGGCCACCGGCTGGAACGCCGACGCAACACCGCAGACCAACGCAAATCCGACGAGTTCGATCACGCGCATGGTGCCTCCGCAAGAATGCGGATTATTGACCATCCGACCGCGGCCCTGGCGGCGAATCCCGCGGAAGGCGGGGCGATCGCATTGTCGTGGGCTCCGGGGCACACGCTCGTCGGGTAGGCCCAGCCCCCATGAGCGAATGGTTACGTGTTACCGGGAGCACTCTCTACGGGGTGCAAGGTCGAGACGCGCGGTCTTCCGGGGGTGCGTCGCAGAGCCGACGCACCTCCGGCTGCTTTTGTTCACGCCTCCGGCGTGCAGCAAGCCCGGGTTGTGGCGAGACGGGAGCGCAAAGCGCGGCGATCTCGCGGTTGCTCTGCCGCGGAGCCTGTCCGCGGCAGGTACAGTGCTCTCGTGAGCGACAGTCAACTCAAAGCCAACACCCTGCTCGGGCTTGTCGCGAGCGTCCTTCTCGCGATCGCGAAGTTTGTCGCCGGCGTGCTTGGGCATAGCAGCGCGCTGGTGGCCGATGCGGTCGAGTCGCTCGCGGACACCGTGGGATCGATCGTGGTCTGGCAGGGGCTGCGCGTTGCCGCGAAACCTCCGGACGAGGACCACCCGTACGGGTATGGGAAGGCCGAGGCGCTCGCGGCGCTGGTCGTGGGGTTTCTTCTCCTGCTCGCCGCGATCGGGATTGTGTACAAGGCGCTCGCGGAGATCATTACGGTCCACCAGCCGCCCGCCACCTGGACGCTGTGGGTGCTGGTGGCCGTCGTCGTGGTGAAGGAGGCGCTCTACCGGCGGGTGATCCAGGCCGCGGAGCAGAGCTCGTCGGAGGCGGCGCGAGCGGATGCGTGGCACCACCGCAGCGACGCGATCACGTCCGGCGCGGCGCTTGTGGGCGTTGCCGTCGCGATCTACGGGCCGCGGTGGCTGGGCATTCCGGGGCTCGTGCTGGCCGACGAGGCCGCCGCGATGATCGCGAGCGGCATCATCGCGATGACCGCGCTCTCGATCATGAAAGACCCGCTCGGTGAGTTGCTCGACCGCGCGTCGAAAGACACCGCGGCGAAGGTGAGAGCGGTCGCCGAAGGTGTTGAGGGAGTGGTGCGGGTCGAGAAGCTCTTCGCGCGCAAGTCGGGCCGCGGGTACCACGTCGAGATGCACCTGCACGTTCCGCCGGAGATGCCGGTGCGCGATGCGCACGCCCTCGCGGGGAAGGTGAAGGCGGAGGTCAAAGCGGGCGTTCGCTCGGTGCAGCACATGATCGTGCACGTCGAGCCTGCGGAGCACTGAACGTCACTTCGCGGGCCGGACCCGGGCTTCGATCCGCGCGCTGAACCAGCGGCGGGTGTCTGGCTGTTGGGCCAGACCTTGGGCGATCGCGCCGACTGTGCGGGTCACCATGAACGTCTGGGCGGGACCCTCGACCGGCTTGACCACGACCTCCTTGGAGAGGTCCAGCATGTCGTCGTTGAGCCAGATGGCCAGCGTGTCGACGGTGGTCTGGTCTTCGATGATGATGGTGTTCCCCTCGATCCTTGCCGCGGCGACCGCGCCGGCCGCTCGATCCTTTTCGAGCATCTCGAGCCAGTAGAACCGGGCGTGGGTGACGTCGTCCTGGAGCCACACCACGCGTTGCGGATAGATCCTGCGTCGGTGGGAGGCCATCCACGGGACCGCGACCGAATCCTCCAGCTTCATCCAGTGCCCCATGCCCTTGTGGACCGTGACCTCGTGCTCGTAGCCTTCCGGGTCGGCTGCGCGGAGCTCGGCGAGTTGTTCCCCCCATTGCGCGGCGATCTTGTTGCGGTTGAAGGCGGCATCGTCGGCGCCCATGTGGATGGTGAACGGGAGATTGCGGAGTCCGAGCGGCTTGGTTTCGTTGGGGTGGCCTGCCATCATGGACGCCGCGGCAAACCGGTCGGACATTCTCGGCGCGAGTTGGTAGACGCCGTCGCCTCCCGCCGAGTAGCCCATCAGGTAGACGCGGTCGGGGTTGACACTCGCGAATGCGACGGCGTCTTCGATCAGCCGATCGAAGAACTCGTCCATGTGCGGCTGGTGCCACATGTTCCAGGCGTCGGTGGGGGCGCGGGGCGCGAGGTAGATGCCTTCCGCGGGTTTGTAGAGCCCGATCTGATTCTGCCACTGCTGCTCGTTGACCGCCGCGGGGGTGCTGCCGCCGCCGTGCATCGAGATGTAGAGCGAGTGGCCGTCCACGGGCAAGCCTCCGAACTCGCGGTAGTCGAACTTCATGCTGAGATCGCCGATCACGATCCGCTTCTGTTCCCATTCGGCGGCGCGAGTCTGTCGAACGAGTTCTTGGCGGTCGAGCATGAGCGAGGAGGCCGCCATCTCCGCGAGCAGCGCGGAGACCGGTCGCTGGGCCCACGGCTGCTCGGCGAGCTCCGGGCGCGTCGCGCGGGGTCGCTTCAGCCAGGCCAGGAGTTCGCTCACCGGTGCTGGGTTCTCCGCGGCGATGGCGTCGAGCTCCGGCAGCGTGAATCGGACGCTGATGATGTACGGCTCCGCGTCCTTCTCCCAGTGTCCGTAGGTCGTGGTGACGATGGTGCCGTCGGGCAGAACGTCGACACCGCCGTATCCGCAGTCCCACCCGTCGGTGTTGTCGGCGAGCCGCACGCGGTATTGTCCCGGTCGTCCGGCCTCGATGTCCTCGTATCGACCCACCCAGGCCACCCAGTCGCCCTTGGTTGGGCTCTCTTCCGCCATATCGCGGAAGCACACGACGAGGCGGCCGTCCTTCGCGTAGCGTGCGGTGTGTCGGTCGCCGGTGAGCGCTCGATTCATCGGCGCGGGCGATTCGAAAGTGCGTCCCTCGTCGCGTGAGAGCATGAAGTGGGACTCGGCGACTCGCTTGTTCTCGCGGAGCAGGAGGAGAAGCCGCGATCGATCCGGAGACCAGACGGCCCCCGGCTCGCAGAGGTGCACATCGGATCCGGACCACAGCACGCGGGGCTGATCCCACGACAGTCCGCCGTCCGCGGAGTCGGTCGCGTAGAGCGCGAAGCTCGGGCTCTTCTTCCCTACCTCGGAGAAGAACCTGCCATCGTCGTGAAAGTACGCGGTGCACGCGCCGTCGGTGCGGGTGATCACGTCGCCCATGCCGACGATGCCGCCCCAGTCGCCGACCTTGGCGAGCGGTGTCCAGGTCGCGCCGTCATCCTCGGACGTGGCGCTCCGCATCGGGTACAGCGAAGAGAACAGCACGGTGCGCCACTTGTGGTCCTTCGGACTCTGAAGGCGGAACAGTGTCGGTGTCTCGAGGCTCGTCGCCCAGTTGTCGGGAGTTGGGAGCCGCTCCGACCACGTCAACCCGCCGTCGGTGCTGCGCTTCAGGATGATCGGCCCTTTGCCGTGCCCCTTGGGGTACGCGGCGAGGATTGTCCTGCCGTCTGGAAGCAAGATCGTCGACACGTGACCGAGATACTGCCCCGGCTCGCGGTCCACGAGGACGCGACGGGACGCTTCCGCGGCCAGGTCGAGACGAATCGGTTCGGGTTGGAATGCGATGAGCAGGCACGCGAGCGGGATGATCATCCCGGATGGTAGTGGGGGCGATCATCAACGGGGCACAGTCCGGCGGTCGCGTTAGTCCACGAACGGGGTGATGACGACGCCGGTGGTCGGCGTGCAGTACACGTTGCCGTACAACTTCAGCAGCCCGGTGCTGCCGAAGCTTGCGAACTGGTCGCCGATGTTGTCGCCCATGTCGTCTTCGTTCACAAAGAGGTTGTCGCCCAGGGTCCGACGTCCGTTGATCGCCTGCGAATAGGTGATCGAGGTGATCTCAGGGTCTGGCTGGGTTTCGAAACTGACGTGGGTGTCGTTGTATCCCACGTTGCCCTCCCAGGCGTTGGGGCTTCCGAACACCTTGAGGCGAAGGGATTCGGTGCCCGACACTCCGGCGCGGAGCCGCCAGACCCCGGGCTGGCCGTCGTACATCGGCCCACGATCGCTGATGAACGCTTCGGAGGTGTCGTAGGTCGCGCGGTACCGCGCCGCGCGCGGGCCGAAAGGTGGGCTGATGGCGTAAGAAATATTCCCGAACGCCCCGCCCTGGCGACGTCCGCCCTGCGGGAGCCCGGTCGTTCCCTGCTCGCCGGGGTGGCTGGAGAGCCCTGGGTCAAAGACCGCCGCGGCAGGGACGGCCGCGCGGCTTGGGAATCTCCCCTCGTACTCCTTGTCCGGCGCGATGGCGAAGTTGTTCTCGTTCGGGTTGATCAGTAACTGCGCCGGCACGTAGCCGTTGTAGACCAGCAGCGACATGATGTTCCCGACGTTGTCCTTCTCGGCGGAGCAGAGGTACGAGCCCGCGGGGATGGTCGAGTCTCCACGGTCCAGCTCGCTCGGCGTGGGGTAGCGTTCCTGGTTGGTGTTCCCGAACATCACCAAGCTCTGCATGATGCTGCGGATGTTCGTGGAGTCCTTCATCCGACGCGCGGCCTCTCGTGCTTTGCCGAGCGCGGGCAGCAGGATGCTCATGAGCATCGAGATGATCGCGATGACCACAAGCAGTTCAATGAGGGTGAACGCGCGTCTGTTCATGGAAAGCTCCCCAACCTGTACAACTCCGTCGGCCCCCGGGTTGCGTGTCCTTAGCCTGCGCCCAGCGATTGCCCACGGCTTTCCGCCGCTCGAACGGCCTCGACCAACGCCCCCATGACTCCCCGCTGATCGAGCACCTCCGTCGCCGCCTGGGTGGTGCCCCCCTTGCTCGTGACGGCCGACCGCAGCTGCGCCGGCGTGTTCTCGGCCCGGGACAGCAGTTCCGCGGCACCTTTGAGAGTCTGGGCCACCGTCCCTCGGGCCTGCTCGGGAGTGAAGCCCATCTTCTCACCCGCGGTGATCAGCCCCTCGGCGAGATAGTAGAGGTACGCGGGGCCCGAGCCCGCGAGCGCCGTGAACGCGTCCATCATTGTCTCGTCCGTCCGAAGCACCAGCGGGCCCACGCCCCGGAAGATCGACATCGCAAAGGCTTCGTCCCCCGGCACTGCCCCGGACCCGAGGCAAACCGCCGTCGCCCCTTCGCCGATCTGGGCGGGGAGGTTCGGCATGGCGCGAACCACCGCGACCGTCCTCCCCTCGCCCGACAGCAGGGTCCTGACCCGGGAACTGCGGACTCCCGCCATGATGGAGATCACCACCCGCCGTCCTGCTCCCATGGCCTCGCCGCACTGCGCCGCGAGGTCGGGAAACGATTGGGGTTTCACCGCCACGAGCACCTGTCCCGGCCGAGCCCCCTCCTGCTTTGCCATCCAATCGATGGCCGGTGCCGCGGCCCCGAAGACCCGTGCCCCCATGGCCTCGAGCGGGCCGTGTTTTTCGGGGTCCCGTTCCGCGACGGCGACCCGTGAGGGGTCCAGCGCTCCGGCTCGCAGCCCGCCCGCGAGGATCGCGCTGGCCATGTTCCCGCCGCCCAGAATCACCAGATGGGAATGCATGAACGGACGGTAGACCGGCGACCGCCGCCGCGGCGTGGTAGTCTCTCCTGCGACTCTGCCACCCGCTGATCGGAGCACGAACGATGAAGCGATTCTTTGCAATCTCCGTGATCTTCGCCGCCGCGGCCCACGCCCAGCCGGGCGCGATGCCGGACCTGATCCGGCGATTCGAGGCCGATGAAGGGGCGCTGTCTCGGAAGTACAGCGTCGAGTTCTCGCGCGATCGGCGCACCCGGTTGGAAGGTCTCCACGCGGAGCAGCTCGCCGAACTCGAGTCGCTCGAGTGGTCATCCCTTGGCGTCTCCGAACGTATCGACGCGGTGCTCATGCGCAACGAGATCCGAAGGCGCGAGGCCCGCACGCGGCGCGCATGGGAGAGGTTTGACGCCGCAACGACCTATGTCCCCTTCCAAGAGCTCGTCATCGATCTTGCTCGCGCAAGGCGCGAGGGGACGCGAGCGAATGCTGAGGGCAACGCGGGCGCGCTCGCCGCGATGAAGTCGCGCGTCGAACGCTCGAAAGCCAAGTTTCTCGCCGACCTCAAGCCCGAGGGGGGCGGTCCCGGATTGACGCCCACCCAGTGCCGGCAGATCCAGAACCTCATCGAGGGCGTGAAGTGGCACCTGGGCGAGTGGTACCGCTTTTCCGCGGGGTATGACCCGGTCTTCTCGTGGTGGTGCGACGAGCCGTACAAGGCCGCGAACAAGGCGCTCGAGGACTACGCACGCGTCGTGAAGGAGCAGGGCGTCGGCGTGACCGACGCGACGCCCGACGTGATCGTCGGCACGCCGATCGGCCGCGATGGGTTGGTGGAAGAACTCGGGTTCGAGTTTATCCCCTACACCCCGGAAGAGCTGCTCGCGATCGGCGAGCGTGAGCACCAGTGGTGCCTCGACGAGATGAAGAAGGCCGCTGGTGAGATGGGTCTTGGCGACGACTGGCGTGCCGCGCTCGAACGCGTGAAGACCATGCATGTGGCGCCGGGCGAACAGCCCACCCTGATCCGCGAACTCGCGCTGGACGCCGTCACGTTCCTGCAAGAGAGGGACCTTCTCACCATTCCGTCTCTGGCCCGGGAGACCTGGCGCGTCGAGATGATGTCCCCCGCGGCCCAGAAAGTGAGCCCCTTTTTCCTCGGCGGCGAGGAGATCATCATCTCGTTCCCCACCGACGGGATGTCCCACGAGCAGAAGATGATGTCGATGCGCGGGAACAACCGCCACTTCTCGCGCGCGACGGTGCATCACGAGCTGATCCCCGGGCACCACCTCCAGCAGTTCATGAACTCGCGGCACATGCAGCACCGCGAGCCGTTCTCCACGCCGTTCTGGACGGAAGGGTGGGCTCTCTACTGGGAGACCCGCATGTGGGACCTGGGTTACGCCAAGAGCCCCGAGAACAAGATGGGGATGCTCTTCTGGCGCAACCACCGCTGCGCCCGCATCGTCTTCAGTCTCAAGTACCACCTCGGCGAGATGAGCCCGCAGCAGTGCATCGATTACCTCGTGGACGAGGCCGGTCACGAGCGGGCCAACGCCGAGGGTGAGGTGCGCCGTTCGGTCGCGGGCGGGTACGGCCCGCTGTACCAGGTTGCGTACATGATGGGCGGCCTTCAGTTCCGGGCCCTGCACAAGGAACTCGTGCAGAGCGGGAAGATGACCGAGAAGCAGTTCCACGACGCGGTGCTGCGGGAGGGGAACATGCCGATCGAGTTGGTGCGTGCCGCCCTCACCGGCCAGAAGCTCGAGCGTGACCACGCGCCGTCTTGGAAGTTCGACCAGCCCCGGTGATCCGGGTCTAGTTGGCCAAAATCCATACCGCGGCGATGATGCCGATGACCGAAAGGGCCAGCGCGCCGACGATCCACCACATGGGCGAGATCCCGGTCGGCTCGTCGATCTCGACGGCGGTCATCGTCTCGGGCGCGGTCTGCCACATGTCTCGGTTGGGCGGGGTCTCGAACATGTTGAGGTCGACGACGGACTCACCCAGCAGGGGGCGCTGCTCGAGCGGCACGTCGTGGATCGAGCCGTATGTCCACTGCACGCCGGTGGGATCAACGAGGCGTATCACCGCGCTGGGCGTCTGAGACGGGTCCTTCGGCGGAACCTCCGCTTCTCCGTTCTCCGCCGCGCCTTCAGGCTCCCGTTCGTTCACCCGCTCAACTCCTCGCGACACCGCATGAGCCCCGGTTCAGAAAGGCAAGTCCGCGGTGGTGGTGATGTCGTCCGGCGTGTTCATCTCCCCGTCTGGGCCCGCCGAGCGGTAGGTCGCCTTGACCTTTCCCGGAGGGACTTCCTGAAACGCGAAGGTCATCTCCTTCCCCCAACGGTCATTGAACGCGCCGGGGGAGTCGATATCCGCTGGCGCCTTGGGGAGCTTGCCGTCGTGCTCCTGCCGGTACTGCGCGATCAGGATCGACAACTGCGAGGCATTGATCGCGTACACGGTCTCCGCGACCTTGGCCTTCGATTGCTTCGCGGCCCCTACGGACCCGCTCCCGCCAGCCCCGAACATCAGGTACAGCACGATCGCCACGACGATGAGCAACGCGAGCAGCCCGAAGGCGGCGTTGCCCCGACGAACCGATGCCGTGGCTGGTGTGCAGGTGTTCATGCGACGGCATTCTAGCAGTTCGATCCCGCGGACAGACGCACACCAATCGGCCCCGCCTCACCCCAACCTCCGCAGGGGGAGCGCCGGGTCGTAAGCGGGGCGTGTGTCCTGCCGTTCAGCCGGCGACCACCCACCCCACAACCTGGTCCTGCCCGCGCCTTGGGCGCGTGCCAAGTAACTCGCCGTTCCCCGTCAACATCCCGCGCACAATGTGCGGCCCAGCCGCGAGCACGATCATCCGAGCATACTCCACGGAGATGGCGACTCTGCCAGCCACTTGGGATCATCCAGCCGCGTCGTGTTCGTGCGTGAGAGGTGCTCGATCCACGCCGCGCCGGCGTTGATGAAGGTCCGGCAGTGCGTGAGAGAGTTCCTCCGGTGTTGGTCAACCACCGGCAGGTCCGCATCGCCGCGGTCACGCCGGATGACGATCGAACCTCGCCCGTCGACCACAAGCCGCTCCGGCCAGCCTGCATCCATCAGCACGCAACGCGAGAGCGTGTCGGTTGCCGCATCGGCCCACGCGCATGGGGACCCGCCGCCACCGCGGCGCCGCTGGCAGCGCTGCGGAGTTGGCGGATGGTGCTTGCTCGTCTCCAGTGGGTGTTCTGGCCTCGCCGCACGGTGCGCGGGCGGGCTGGTGGATTCGTGCCGCGCGACGTCGGGGCGCCGACGTTGGCCGCCGGTATCATGCTGGGCGTGATGGGGGCGTTGCCGGTGCTCCCGCTTGCCGGCGCGTGCGGCTGGCGGTCCGACCGCGCGAGTTCATGGGCCCCAAGCGGAGCGACGCTCTCTGAACCTGACTCGTTCATCACACCCAGCGGCCGCAGCAGCGGACTCATCGG
>JBMOHX010000114.1:0-10703 GCA_049317625.1 Phycisphaerales bacterium | reverse complement strand
CCACGGGTTTTGGCTCGTCTGGTCGAGCACGGTCAGCCGAGCGGCATTCGGATCGGACTCGAGGATGATCTTCGCCATGAGCTCCGCCTCGATGACGTGGAGGTCGTCAGGCATCGCCCCGACCGCGCCCGACGAGAGTTCCGCGGCGGCCCGGCAGA
Source organism: Phycisphaerales bacterium (assembly GCA_049317625.1). Lineage (GTDB taxonomy): Bacteria > Planctomycetota > Phycisphaerae > Phycisphaerales > UBA1924 > JBEIUO01. The sequence continues at coordinate 10,545 of JBMOHX010000114.1, read as the reverse complement.
GCCGCGCGTCGAGCACCGCCTGGAGCATCAGTTCCGCGATCTTGTCGGAAGTCTTCATCGCCAGCCGCTGGCGAGCGGCCGCTTCCCACCGCACCAGTTCGCTGTACCGGCCGTGCCCGGTCGGGAGCAGCTCCCAAGCGGCCGCGTAGCGGTCGCGCAGCTCGCTCCGGCCGCTCGGGCCGGAGGTCGCGGAGAGCACCATGGTGGGGTCCACCCCCTCGGCACCGGATCTCGTGGCGAGAACGGAGGTCACGGCCTGCAAATCCCCCGAGGTAATCGCCTCGGACTGGAACCACCGCATGAGCAGCCCCCGGGCCGGGCTGTCCTTCCGCCAGCTCATCGCGGTCACCAACTTTCCGACCAGGTCGTAGACCACCCGGTCTTGAGTCGGTTCCGCGGCGCGTGTCAACACCATCTCCAGGGCCAGCCCGACAGTCCTCTCATGAGCGGGAGCTCCCTTGCCGTACGCGGCCTCGGCAGCGCGGAGCCACGACTCCCAAGCGGAAGCGATCGCCGGCCCACCGACCGAGGCCGATGGGTCCGGCACTAACTTGGTCGCGACCGCGCTCAGGCCGGAGGCAAGCCCTTCCGGAAAGGTCGGCTCGCGTGGTGCCAAGCCGCCCTTGAACGCCTCTGCAACAGCGTTTTCAAACCGGCGTTGCACCGACCCCGGGAGTTCGCGTTCTGTGCCAGCACGCGTGGCCATGCCGCCCGACCAGGCATACGCCAGCACGGCGTCGCTGTCCGGGAACCCGCCGACGTTCACGCCCTCCAATCCCGCGACCACGGCGGCGGCGGCCCGATCCAGAAGCGGGCGCTGGCGCTCAATGGCGAACAGAAAATCGATCACCACGCTGCTCGACGCGAGCACGCCGTCCGGAGTCGCCTCGACCCATCGCGTCGACATCTCCGCGACCGCCTGCTCGAACGCCACCGTGGCACCCTCGGGATCTGTCTTGGCGTTCGCCACCGCCGCGTCCAACTTCCTCGCGACATCGGCCCATTCACGCACGCGGCCGTTCGAGTCCTGCCCCGGCGAAGACGCGGTTGCTCCGATGTCGGCTTCGGCGCTCGCCGTCGCTCCCGTGGGTTGCCCACTCTCTGGCTTCGCCGCTTGCGGGCGTTTGTCGTCGATCAAGGGACCACGCGCGGGACCCGCGCTCCCGGATGGCCCGTCCTTGGCGATTGGGGCCGACGCCACTCCCGGCCGGAGCGCCACCGTGAGGAGAATCGCTCCGATCCCGAGAAACGCGACGACCACCGCGGCACCGAGCAGACCGAGCCTCACAAGCCTCCCGGTCGGGTCGATCTCGGCGTCCGCGGGCGTGTTGTCGATCTCTGGGAACCTGCTCACTGGGTTCGCGGAGGGCGTCGGAAGCGGGCGCGGAACGAACGACGGCGCCCGGGCCGGCGGTGGCGCCGCGGGTTGGTGATGTGAGGGTTCGGTTGGTTGCCCGGTCGCCGCCGCCACGAGCCGCTGCGGCGTGGTGCCGCGCGCGTTCGCCATCGCGGTCAATCGCGCGAACGCCAGCTCATCCAATCCCCCCGGGGAGGCGAGCATCGCCCGGACCTCGGCGATGTCCTGATCGGCGTCGGGGCCTGAACCCACGGTCGGGGGCGGCATGGAGGGGATGACCGCCAACAAACGCTGCGCGGCCTCGTGGAGTGCTTCTCTGGCGGTATCTGCCGCGGCGGTATCGCCGTCGGACCGGGAGGCGATCATCGCGAGACGAGATTGGAGAGCGGCGAGCACCTCGCCTTCGCCATGGACGCCGGGAGCGAGGCCGAGAAGGGCCTCCGGCGTCGCGTCGGGCCGAACCCCCAGCAGTGTCAGGATTGGGTCTGGCCGGCTCATGGTCCGCCCCCGGTGGTTGCGGGCTGGGCGGGGGGAGCCGCGGGCGCGAGCTGTTTGATCTGCTCTTCGAGTGCTTCGAGCTGAGGACGCCAGCGTTCGGGCCCGAGATCGGGATGAAGCACGCGGTGCTGCTGCATCACGGCAACCGCGTCGGCCGGTTTGAGCACAATCAGAAGGCGGAGCGACTCGACGCGCGCCTCGAACCAGGGATCGGAGGTATCTTCGACTCCGCCGAGGATCTCATCCCAGAGGTCGAGGGCGTCGGCCTGCTTTCCCGTCGAGGCGAGCGTGTGAGCAAGCCTGCGGATCGAGGCGACCGTCCTGGTTTGGGCGCACAGCGCCGTGTCCAGTTCCATCACCAGATCCCGCATTTTCGCGTCGCCTTCGGACTTCCACACGCTGAACGCGGCCTCCGCGGTTCGGTTCATCACCGCCGGCGCGGCGGCCGCGGGGTTTGCGCCCGCTCGCGAAAGGATGGACTGACCGTGAAGGACGACCTCCCGCGCGGCGGCGGCGTCACCGGGCGAGGCGTGGAATCGGTCCCACGCCCGCGTGAACCGGATGTTGTCGCACGCGGCGATGAACTTGTGGGCGTTGGGCGCCGTGGGCGTTGACGCGAGAATCTGCCGGTAGAACTCGCTCGCGGCCGCCTCGTCGGTGCGGTTGATGGCGATCCGAAACCTGTAGTAGTTCAGCTCCGGAGCAAGTCCGTCGAGTGGCACACCGTGGAACGCGGCGGTGGTCTCGATCAGCGAGAGCATGGCCTCGGCCCGCGCAAGGTCGGGGGCCCGCATCTGCAGCACGACATCCGCGACCTGGCGCGCCCGAACGGTCATTCGCTCCGAGGCTTCTCGCGCTCCATCGGTAAGCCCGGCAGAGGCGAGCGCGTGGTAGAGCTTCACCACTTCCTCGCCGACCTCGGCGACGCGTAGGGCCGCGAAGTCTCGGTCTGCCCCGGAGGCCGCGGAGAACTTCGCGTAGAGGTACGCGACGGCTTCGCTCCTGGCGGTGAGATAAAGGGGAGACTCGACGGGGATCTCCATGAGAGCCTTGATCGCCTCGTCGCCAGAAATCAGGCTCGACTTCACGAGGCGGGGCAGCAGCGCAACGGCGCGATCAGATCCCGGGTACTGCTTCACGAGGAGAGCGGCCAACGAGTCGCAGCGTTCCGCGAGCGAGACCCGGCCGGCCAGCACCGCCCGATCGAGGGCGACGATGGCGTACCAGAGCGCCTCGCGCCGATCCTCGGCGGTCGCGCACTGGGCCGACGCCAGTTCGAGGCTGTCCGCGGCGGCCTCGAAGTCGCCGGCGAAGAAGAGGGAGAGCCCCAGCCTGATCCGGCCGCGAGAGACCTCGACGGGGAACTTCTCGGCGTCCTCGCAGCCAACCGCGATCCGCAGCAAATCGGCGGCTTCCCGGTACCGGGCCACGGCGCCGGGATCGGAGGCGGGTTCCTTGGTGTTCCCGCCGTTGGTGGCGTGGGCTTGCTGGGCCTGCTCATAGGCATCGAGCCCTCTGAGGTACATCGCGATAAAGCCGGTCTCGGCGATGGGCGCGGTGCCGAAGCGGCGGAAGAGGTCGTTCACATGCGAGATCTCGCCCATCGCGACCAGATCGCCGAGCGCGAGCTGCGCGAGTTCCGCGGTGAGCTGGGCAGTCCGTGGGGGCACGCCCGGGGTCGCCCCCGCGTCGAGCGCGAGCACCGCGAGCAGGCGAGCCTCGCCCTTGTCCAGCCTTTTCTGTTCGGCCCCTTCGCGCGAGCGATAGGTGCGGACCACGACGGATAGGTCCGACCACTTGCTGTTCTCGGCGAGGACGATGATCCGCCTCCGGAAGACCTGCTCGGCGACCTCCGGTGCGAGATCCTCGGCACGGTCCACGGCGTCGAGCCACCGCTGGGCTTCGACGTCGCGTCCCAGGATCGATGCGCACAGGGCGCAGCCGATGGCGCTCCGGGCATAGTGCGGGTACCGAAGGTACGCGCGAGTCATCCGCTCCACGGTCGCGGCACGCCCCGGCACGCCGCCGAGAATCACACCGAAGTCCTCCATCGCGCGGGCCGCGTGCTTGGGCTCGTCTTCCATGAGGGCCAGGTAATAGAGCGACCAGCCCGCGTAGTACGCGGCCTTTGAACGCAGCGAGGCGGCGTCGTCCAAGCGCCGGCGCAACTCGTCGGCGTCTGCTCCGCCGGGGGAATCCAGACGCCTGGTCAGCCGCTCGACCTCGGTCCCCAGCCTGCGCGAGAGCCCTTCGAACTGCGGCCCCACCGACCGCAGAACCCGCACGGTCTCCTCGTCCTGCTCCGGTGTGGTCAGCAACAACCGTTTGCTCTCCGCGAAGTTCTCAATCGTGAGGTACAGGCTCCTGGCCAACTCGACCCGCAACTCGAACGACTCGACCTCGGGCACGCTCTCGATGAGCGACTTGCACCTGACCTCGATCTCTTTGCGCTGCTCGGTGTCCTTGCACCCGTCCAGCATCCGGCTGTAGACCTTCCCCAGCGATTCGGCGACGAGCTGCCGCTCGACCCCCTGCGCCTTGCGGAGCTGTTCGCGCAGACGCGCCGCGAGCACCGCGTCGAGCCCCCGGTCCGAGAGGTACGCGTCTGTCTGGCCGCCCCAGGTCGCGGCGACTGGGTCCGCGTCCTGTCCGCGGCAGAGCGGGGCGGAGACCGCGAGTGCCGCCGCGACGGCCAACGACAGGGGTTTACTCGCTCGCCGGCACATAGCTCACCTTTACGAATCCCGCGTCTTTGCAGGCCTGAATCGCGGCCGCGGCCGCTTCAACCGAGCAGTCGGGCGACACCCTCACAACGACCCCGTTGTCCTTCGGGAGTTGCGCCAGCACCTGGGTGAGAGCCTCGCGCGTTTTCGCGACCCGGTCTCCGATACGGAACAGGTACCCGCCCGCCGCGGGCTCGACCTGAACGATCTGGGGGCGCAGCGCCGACGAGCCACTGCCGCCGCTGCCGGCTTTCGAGTCGGCCTTGAGCGTTGCCGCGAGCTGACGTTCCTCCCCGCCCATGTCGGTCGCGAGCATGAAGTACATCAGCAGGAAGAGTACCACGTCGATCAACGCCACCAGCGGGAGACGCGGGATCCTCGATGCACGCCGGTGCGGGGAGCGGAAGTTCATTGGGCCGCCCCCTCGCCGGAGGTCGACACCTTCCATGACCGGACGCCGAGCTTCGACAACTCCGCAGCCAAGGTGTTGAGGTGACGCGCCGAGCACGCCCGGTCGGCGCGGACCACCACGTCCAGTCCCGACCCCCGCGCCTGCCTGATGTCCGCCGCCACCACCTGCACCAATCGGTCCATCGACACATCGTCTGATTCGATCCGGTACTCGCCCGTTCGCGTGAGCTCGATCACGAGCGTGTCGCGTGACTCCGAGAGCTCCTCGCCCGCCTGGCGCGGCAGGTTCAGCGGCGATCGCATGGTCGCCGCGAACTGCGCTGTCAGCATAAAGAACACGATGAGCAGCATGACCACGTCGATCATCGGCGTCAGATCAAACGCGGCCTCCTCCACCATGTTGTCGTGCCGTGCTCGCATGAGAACTCAGTTCCGGGGAAGGTCGAGCGGGCGCGTCACCGGGATCGGACGAGCCGCCGGGCGGGGCGGCGGCGTGCCCGCGGGCTTCGCGGTGGAAGGGGCTACGGCGATCAGGTCGTCGCTCAGCGCGGCGAGCTCGCCGGTGAGACCGTCGATGCGCCGGCGGAAGAGCGAGAACGCCGCGGTGCAGGGGATCGCCACCGCCAGCCCCTGCGCGGTGTTCACCAGCGCCATCGCCATGAACCCGGCGAGCTCCCTCGATCGCGCCGCACCCTCGAGCGCGGAGATCGAACCGAACGCGCCGATCATCCCGAACACGGTGCCCAGCAGCCCGAGCATCGGCCCCAGGGCCGCGATCAGGCCGATCAGGTCTGTCTGCCGATACAGCTTGTCCGCTTCGCGCTGCCCTGTCTCCTCCACGGCTTTGCGGAGTTCGAGCATGCCAAGCGGGGAGCGGAGGCAGCGGGACAACCCGGTGCCGAACACCTTCGCCAGGAACGAGTCGTTCTCCGGTGCCGCGCAGTACCGGATCGCGCCGTCGACGTCGCCCTCTCGCAGCATCCGCGCAAGCCCCTCGACGACCTCCGGTGGGGCGAGCTTGGCCTTTCGCGCCTGGAACATGTGAAGAATGACGAGCGCGACCGCCACCACGCTCAGCATCAGCAGGATGAAGCCCACCGTCCCGCTGTTCCTGAGGTACTCAAGCAGTGTCTGCGCGGCCACGCCGGGCGCGGCCGCCTTCTGCTCCGCCGCCTCAGGCTGCGACACCAGGACCGCCGCCACCATCGTCACAAGCTGACTCATCACTTCGATCCTCCGACGGCCGCTCCCGCGTCCGTTGCCGCTTTCGCCGCCCCGATCCGTCTGAGCGGAACCCACTCGAGCGCCGGGTGTCCCGGCAACGTCGACGCAAGTTCCCGCCGCAACCGCTCCGCGCTTTCCTTATACCCCATGTCGGCCAGCGCCACCGCGGCTTCCGCGTAGCACACGCCGGTCAGTTGTTCGCTCGCGTCGGGCGTCGTCGCCACTACCTCGAGCAGGTATCCGATGCCCAAGAGCCGCTCCTCCTCCGCCGACTCCCGGAGCAGACTCCTGCCGATCCCCGCGTTCACCCAAGCTCGCACCCAAACGGGCGGCGACTTCGCCAATCTCGCTCGGAGTCCTTCCCGCGCCTGCGCCCGCTCTTCGAGGCTCCCCACTCTCGCCGCGACCACCTGCCGCACCAGCGTCACACCCTGATCCCCCCCCGCGGAAGGAAGGTCGCCCGACACTGGTTCGCCCAGTTCGTCCCTCAGTGACCGAAGGTACAAGGTCGCGAGCGTAGAAGCACGCCGCAGCGAAGGTGCGTCGGCGGCCTCCGACTCGGCCGGCCACTCTGCTCTCGCGAGCGCGCGCGCGGCCGCCAGATCGATCCAAATCGGCGGCAACTTGGGGGCGAGCAGGTACTCCTGATCCACCAGCGCCGCGCCGAACTTGCCGCGGTTGAGCACGGACCCCACGACCGAGATGTCCTCGCCCGCGGCCACCAGCCGCAGCCAGGGAAGGACGGCGGAAGCCGCCGCGCCCCGCTCAACCCGGCATCGAACCAGACCCGCGTGCACCACCGCTGCGCTGGGGCCGACGCCCTTCTCGTACCTCGCCGCCACCGCGTCCAGCAGCGGCTCGGCCCCGCCGAAATCGCCCCGCTCGATCCGAAACCGGGCCCGCCAGAGGGCATCGGCAAGGGCCCGGAACTGCTCGAAGTCGCCCGCGCCCGGGCCCGAGACGTCGCGCACCTTGTCCCATCCGAAAACCCGACGTTGCCCGTCCAGCACGCACGACAGCCCCGCGTCCGTCATCGACGCATCGATCGCCTCGAACGCTGGCTCTCCCCCGCGCTGCGCGACGAGCATCGGCCCGGTCCCCGGCTGGGGTTGTGCGAGACAAGCGAGGAAAATCGCGGCGGTTCCGGTGATCATTTGATGGCGATGAACGTGTACGTTCCCTTTGACTGCTTCGCGATCGTCTTCATGACTTGTTCCGCGCCATTCTGGTGTGCGCCCTGGACGTCCGCGTCCCCGAACCGGATGCAGTGCACGGGCACTTTGAACTGTCCGTTGAGCGCCGCCAGTTCTTCGAGCGTTCCCGAAGGAAACTGCTCGCCGTCGGTCATGAAGTAAATCGCATCGGGCCGCGGCCGAACCGAGAACGCGATCTGAAAGCCCGGCAGCGGCACCGTGCCGTCTCGCCCGCGTGCCAGCTCCGCCGCGATCGTGTTCCTCGCCCATCGCTTCCCGGTCGGCGATGCCTCCGTCCACGCGTTGCGGTCTCCGAGCGGCGCGGCGGCGCTCGCGAAGGGGATGATCACGAACTGCGCGGCCTCCTGCAGCTCGGCGACGGACGAGGTCAGTTCCGCACGGAGCCTTTCGAGCCTCGGTCCCTCCATGGAGCCAGACACATCAACCACATACGCGAAGCGCGAGCCGGTGGCCTCGATACCGAAGAACTTCGCGCCCCCGCCCCCCGCTCCCCCAAGCCCCGAGCCCGGCAGGCTGCCAATATCCCCGCCTCCTCCCGCGTCCTCGATCACCGATGGCCCATCCCCGGTACCCAGTCCGCTTGGCCCGGGCGGCCCTTCGTCCACCGACACCATCCCCGCAGGCAAGGCCGAAACTTCCTGAACCAGAGGCTGAGCGAGCTGCGACCCCTCCGATTCCAAGCCAAGCACCGCCGACTCGGGAAGGATCGCCATCTCCACTTCGGCCTGATCGCCTCCCGTGCCTCCCCCGGGCTCCCAGAAGCCAATCCGCACGTACCCCGATCCGAACCATCCCGCGAGGTGCAGCACCGCCGAAATCACGAACGCCGCGGCGGTACCGCCGGCGAAGAGTCGGCGCATGGAACCCCGGCGGAGTTCTTGACCCAACCTTTCGCTCTCCTCTGCGTCCGGCGACTCGTCCTGCGGCATTGATCCCACTACGCGGGGCCTTTCTGTTGTGCACTGACCTTCTGCTAGGGCCGGGTCCTCGCCGCTAGTCTATGGTTCAACGCTTCCCGACGCCCGGTCCGACGACTCCCCGACCCGGCGAGGGCGAACGACCCGAATCCGGCGCGGGCCGACCACTCGGGGCCGACAACTCCGGGCCAAACCCCTCCGCGGGTCGCCCGTTCTTCAAAGGATCCGCCCGAATGTCTAATCCGCCAACTTCCCCTTCCAACGCCCGCATGCTCCCCAAGAACGGCAACCGGTACGGCCGGGTGCTGCTCAAGCTCAGCGGCGAATCCTTCTGCAAACCCGGTGGCTTCGGCCTTGACGTCGAAGACCTCGCGGCCATCGCCGACGAGATCAAAGCCGCGGCGAGCCTGGGCGTGCAGATCGCCGTCGTCGTCGGCGGCGGCAACATCATCCGCGGCGCCGAACTCGCTAAGAGCGGGCACATCCACCAGGCCACCGCGGACCACATGGGCATGCTCGGCACCGTCATCAACGCCCTCGCCCTCAAAGAGCAGCTCATCGGCCACGGCGTCGACTGCCGGGTCATGTCCGCCATCGAAATCCGAGCCGTCGCCGAACCCTTCATCCGCGGCCGTGCCCTTCGCCACATGGACAAGGGCCGTGTGGTGATCCTCGCCGCGGGAACGGGCAACCCGTTCTTCACGACCGATACCTGCGCCGCTCTCCGCGCCACCGAACTCGAGTGCGACATCCTGCTGAAGGCCACAAAGGTCGACGGCGTCTACACCGCCGACCCCAAGAAGGACCCCACGGCGACCCGGTTCGACGAGTTGACGTTCGCCGAGGCGATGGCCCGCAAGCTCCGCGTCATGGACATGACCGCCCTCGCCATGTGCGGCGAAAACCACATCCCGGTGCTCATCTTCGACTTCAAGAAGCCGGGCAACATCAAGGCGGTGGTTCGCGGCGAGCGGATCGGCACACTGCTGCATTCTTCCTGATCTACCGCTCCGGACGCCCGCGGGTTGCGGGCCGCCCGCCAGTCCGCGGGTTTCTATAGTCTTCCGGGGGCTTTCCCCCACACATCTCAGCGAGACCACCATGAACGATCCAGACACCATTCTCCTCGAAACCGAGTCGGCCATGGAAAAGGCCATCGAACACCTCAAGCACGAGCTCCGCGGCGTCCGCACCGGCCGCGCCTCCCCCGCCATGGTCGAGTTCATCAAGGCCGAGGTCTACGGTGCCCCCACCGACATCAAGTCCATCGCGGCCATCAGCGTACCCGAGCCCACCCAGCTGCTCATCAAGCCCTTCGACTCCAGCACCGTCCAGGCGATCAAGACCGCCATCGAAAAGGCCGGCCTGGGCGTGAACCCCATGGTCGAGGGCAAGCAGCTCCGCATCAACCTCCCGCCGATGTCGCAGGAGCGTCGCCAGAAGGACGCCGCCCGCATCCGCAAGATGGGCGAGGAAGCCAAGATCGTCATCCGCAACGCCCGCCGCGACGCGAACAAGCACTCCGACGGGCTCAACAAGCAGCCCGGCGCCCACTTCTCCGAGGACGAGCTCGAAACCCTCAAGGAGGAGATCCAGACGCTCCTCAAGAAGTACGAGGACGACGTCGACCACCGCGTCGGCGAGAAGGAAAAGGAAATCCTCACCCTCTGACAGCGGCCCGCATGTACGAACAAAAACGCCCGCGGCATCGCGGGCGTTTTTTGTGCGCTGAAGGAATGACGACCGGCGATCCGGTTACTCGACCGAAAGCCCCGCGACAAACGAATCAAGCGACGCCTGAGCCGCGTCTCGGCTCTGCTGCGCCTTGTCGCTCTCGGTCGCGATTGCTTCGATCCGCGACTCCTGCTCCGTGAACTTGCTCATGTACCGCCGGTACAGGTCGCTGTTCTTGTCGATGGTGCCCATGTTCTGGCGGATCCGGTCCTGGTCCTGTGTGATCCGCGCACGCTCCGCGTTCAGCTCGTCCAACTTGCGCTGGTGACCACCGATCTCACCCTGCCGGCGCGCGATCTCGCGGAAGGCGTTGACCACGGCTTCGGACGCCGCGCCGTTCTTCGAGTACGCCACCATCACGTCCACCGAGAACTGACCGGTCTGATACTCGGTGCGCGTCTCGATCTCCTGGACGATCGTGAGAGGCGCAGACTTCCCGGCCCCGATGTCGACCTCGAACCGGTACG
>JBMOHX010000113.1:0-10788 GCA_049317625.1 Phycisphaerales bacterium | reverse complement strand
ACCCCGGGTTGTTGTACGCCTGACCGTTTCCGGTCATCACTTCCCAGTTCGTGGCATTGAGCTGGGTCCCGTCGAACTCGTCGGCCCACACCGGGTTCCACGCCTGCTGCGCGGAGGAAACAGCGCAGATCGCGCCCGCCGCCAGCCCCCCGAACCACACGCGCACGGAGTTTCGCTTCATGCCGGATCCTCTGTGTTCGAAACTCGCTGCTACTTCTTGCCCGCCGCCTCAAGACCCTTGATCACGCGCTTCGGGGTGCGGTCCGAGTTGTACAGGCCCCAGTGCTTCTCGACTTCATCGGGGCTCGGTCCGCCCTTCCACTTCTCGTCGAAGGCCTCGAAGTAAAAGTACGCGAGCTTGTGCGCCGTCGCCCAGTCCCTGAGCGCGAGGAAGAAAAGCTCCTGCTCTCCCTCTCCGGGAGCCCCAACAATGCCGATCGCCTGATAGCCCTCAGTACCCTTCTTCGTCGCCCAGCCGATCTCGGTTACAACGACCGGACCCCCGGGGTGACGCGCCTGGACGTCCGAGAGTTTCTGCCGCGTCCAATCGAGGGCGTCCGGCAGTTGCTGCTTGTTCCACATCCCGTACAAGTGGGTCGCGATGAAGTCGCACTCCGCGGCGACCGCGACGCTCTCCTCGCTCACCCAGAACGCGAAGTCGTCGCACGTCGTGACCGGCGCTTTGACCGCGGCGCGGACCTCTCGGATCGCCCCGATCAACTGCTCGCGGTTCGTGCGGTGGGCCGACCACGTGACCTGCGTCTCGTTGCCGACCCCGATCGCGACAACAACTTCCGGGTACTCCTTGCCAAGCGCGATGCCCGCGGCGATCTCTGCCTTGTTGTCAGCGACGGCCGACGGGAAGTCCTCCCGCTTGCCGTCGACCTCGCGGAACTCCGGCGCGATCCACACCCCGACCATCACGCGGAGGGGCAGTTTGTGCTCGCGGATCAGCTTGCACATCACGCCCGCGCTCCCGCGGGAGGCGTAGACCCGGATCAGGGACCAGTGACGAGCCATGATCTTGAGATCTTCGAGGATCTCGGCCTCGCTGGGATCCTTGACACCGGGCGTCTGACCGTCGCGGTGCGGCCCGTAGCAGATCCCGGCACCCACCCAGCGGCCGTCGGACTCGGCAACAAACGGCCGCCGATCAATGGCCGACTGGTTTGTTTCAGAAGGCGTGGAGCGGGCGGTTGCCGCGCCCCACGCTGAGATCAAGATGAACGCGAGAACCCCGACGTACGCGAACTTTGTCATGCACTGCTCCCATGATCCGGACGAATGCGCCGGAGCTTATCGGGGTCGGGGTTCGGGCGGATTCAGCGGCGACGACGGCCCGCGAGGAGGCCGCCGAGGCCCAGGAGGGCGGCGGCACCGGGGGCCGGGGTGACGACGACATCGTCAAACCAGGCGGCCCCACCCGCGAACTCGGGTTGAAGGAAGAGGAGGAAGGTCTGAACGGAGACGGTGCCCGCGGGGGCGACACCGAAGACCTCGGCGTTGTCGATCCACGCGTCGCGAGGGGACGCGGCGTTGAGGATGATGCCCTCGGCAGCGCCGATTTCGCTGTTGGAGGCGTTGAAGAATGCGAGCTTCATGACCGCCCAGTTGCCACCGCTCATGGGGTCGGTAGACCAGTTGTACGAGAAGCAATCAATCGACCACGTCTGGCCCGGGGCCGCGCTGAAAGACTGGAACGCGCCGGTCACGTTGAAACCGCCGCTGAAGTTGCCGAACATCTTCGCGTGGCGGTCGCCGGAGTGGGCCGGGAACGTGGCCGAGCCGAGTTCCGTGTAGGCGTTACCGAAGGAAATCCAACCGGCGTAACCGGCCTCGAACCCGGGGTTCGTCAGCTCGTTCGCGTTCGCGCTCGCGGCCGCCAACGCGGTCGCCGCGCCCATCACCAATACAGTCGTACGCATCGCTCTCTCCTGCGTGTGAGATTCTCCCGGAGGACCGCCGCGCGGCGGATCTCCCCGTGAGCCAGTCGCAGTCCATCCTACATCTTTCTGAACACTCCGCAACTGTTTCACCCCAATTTGACCTGATCGACGAGCCCTCGACGGGGGGCCAACTGCCCTACTTGGGCGAATAACCCCCCCGTGATTCGCTCGATCTTCCGGCAGGGGAAACCAAACTTTCGCTTTCGGCTTGCGTGGTCCCGGGACCGCTGGTAATCTCAACGAGTCGACTGGATCTGTTTCAGCACGCTCCCGAGAAGCACCACAGAGAAGCAGCCCGTGTCATCTGTCCGCGTCATCGCCGCTGAACTCGACGTCTCCCCCGCGACGGTGTCGCGCGTCATCAACAACCATCCCGATGTCGACGAGCAAACCCGCGCCCGCGTGATGGAGCGGATCAACGCCCACGGGTACTTTCCGAAGGTCGGACCGCGTCTGGCCAATGTCGTGGCGCTCGCCTACCCCGAGGACCCGGTCCGCACCGAGTACGGCTCGTTCGAGTCATCACTGCTCGCTGGCATCATGCGCGGGCTGGGCGAGCAGCACTTTGACCTGAAGCTGATCAGCATCCGCCGCGACAAGGACCCGAAGGAGACCTACTCCCAGTTCTTCCTCCGCAAGGGCGTGCGGGGCGTGGTACTCCGGTGTTTCCGTCACACGCGTCAGACGATCACCGAGATTTCCGCCGAGCGGTTCCCCGCCGTCGTTGTTTCAGAGCACTTCGACGATCCGCTGGTGAACTCGATCCGCGCCGAGTCTTACTCGAGCAGCCGTCGGGCCGTGGAGCACCTGATCTCGCTCGGCCACAGGCGCATCGCCCTCGCGGTGCACAGCGTCTCGGACAGCGACCACGCGGACCGGCGCCGCGCCTACGACGATGCCCTGCACTGCGCAGGCATCCCGCTGGACCCCTCGCTGATCTTCGAACTCCCCGCGTCTCTCTCCTCCGGAGAGCAGGTCCTGGATGCGATGCTGAGCGCCCAGCCCCGAGCGACCGCGATTTTCGCGACCAACCCGATGACAGCGCTCGGGATCATGCGTCGCGCTCAGGAGCGCGAGATCGCCATCCCGCGCGAGCTCTCAGTCGTCGGGATGGACGACAGCGACATCCGCATGCACGTCTGGCCGCGGCTGACCTCGGTCTGTCAAGACGCGGCGTTGCTGGGGTACGAAGCCGCCGCGTGGCTCTGCCAACGCCTGGCCCGCAAGCCCGCGCGGCTCGAATCGCTCCGCCGCACCCTCCCCACCGCATTCGAAGTAAACGGAACCACGGCGCCCCCCGAGGCGACCGCGGCCGACCGGACCGCACCGGCGATCATCTTGCCGGCACCCACCCCGATCCCCGAGAACGAAACGGGACGACGGTCGTCCCGGTCGAAGAAGCGAACGTCTTGAAAGCCTCGGGCCTCCCAGTGGGGACCCGGCCGCAGTCACCGTTGTTGTTGAGCATCAAAGAGGAGCACATATGCGTACGAATGCCCTGTTGTTTGCGGCCTGTGGGATCGCGGTCTCCGCGTCCTTCGCCAATGCCCAGTTGACCAACCCCAGCTTCGAAATCCCCGGGACCACGACCGTGTTCGATGCTTGGACGACGTTCGAGAACGCCGTCCCCGAGTTCGCGACCGCGAGGACGGGCAGCGTCTCGCTGAAGGCCTACGGCAACGGAGGCGGAGCGTACAACGCCGCGGGCGCGTTCCAAGATCGCCCCGTCACGCCGGGCCAAGGCTACGAGGCCGCCGCGTGGTCCTTCCACTCCTCGGCCGATCCGATGCAGGGCTCGAACTTCTCTGTGGTCAACATCGAGTGGCTGAACGCCGGCGGCGGTCAGATCTCGTTCATCAGCGGCGCCGCGACCGACGCCGCCGATCCCACCGACACCTGGAGCCGCGCCACCGTTGCGGGCATCGCCCCGACCGGAGCCGTCACCGCCCGCGTGGTCGTGCTGCACATCCAGGGCCCCGAGCTGCTGCCCGGCGCGGTCTTGTTTGACGACGTGTCCTTTGCAACGACGACGATCACGGGCCTGCAGAACCCCGGTTTCGAGAACGATTTCCAGGGTTGGACGTCGTTCAACAACGCGTTCATCGCCAACGACTTCGCCCACACCGGCACCAAGTCCGCCAAGATGTTCGGCTGCTTCTGCAGCCCGTACAACGCGACGGGTTGCTTCCAGGACTTCCCCGCTCAGCCGGGCGAGAACTGGCAGGGCAAGGCCTGGGTCGCGACGCGTGCGAACGACCGTATCTCCGGCGCGAACTTCGCCGTCCTGAACATCGAGTTCCGCGACGCGGGAAACAACATCATCACCTTCGTCTCCCAGTTCGCGGCCGACGCCACCACGACCCCGGACCAGTGGAGCCAGGTCGTCGTCTCCGGAATCGCTCCCCCCGGCACCGTGCTCGCCCGTCTGGTTCCCCTCCACATCCAGCCCGAGTTCGCGGGCGGCGCGGTGTGGTGGGACGATACCGAGTTCGGCATCGCTGAAGCCCCCGGCTGCCCCGCCGACTTCAACAACGACGGCGGAGTCGACGGCGACGACGTGATCGCGTTCTTCGCCGAGTGGGACGCGGGCAACGCCGACTACGACGGTGCCAACGGCACCGACGGCGACGACGTGATCGCCTTCTTCGCCGACTGGGACACCCAGTGCACCGGCTGATCCGACGCTGATTCACCGCCCCGCTCGGGGCGCAGAAACTACTGATCCTACAGCTCGCGTCGAAACACACACTCGGAAGCTGGGGACTTGCCGCCCCAGTTTCCTTTGTCTCGGAAAGTCCCACGCATCTCGAAGGTTCGGAGTGCCGAACCATCTGAACAAGGAGCAGGACGCATGAAGACTCGGACCCGACAACACCGGGCGTTCACCCTCATCGAGTTGCTCGTCGTCATCGCCATCATCGCGCTGCTGATCGGAATCCTGCTCCCGGCGCTCGGGGCCGCCCGCGAGAGCGGCAGAAACGTCAAGTGCCAGGCCCACATGCGCGGGATCACTCAGTCGCTCCTGACGTACGCGAACGACTTCAAGGGCCAGTTTCCCCCGGTCCTCCACGATGTTCCCGATCCGGAGACCGGTCGTTTCAGCATGCAGTGGTACGACGAGAACCGGATCGGCCGCTACCTCCCGCAGGTCGATTTCACCAACATCGTCGAAACGAACTCACGCAGCAACAGCGTCGGCGGCGGCGTGATGGTTTGCCCGAACCACCCCGCCGGTGGCCGCTCTTACACGATGAACTTCTGGGCATCCTGCGGCGGCAGTTGGCAGGCCGATCCCTCCACGGGCCGCTCCAAGGTGTTCAAGCCCGGCGCGAGCCCCTTCGACCCCTCCGAAGCCCAGCGCGGCAAGGCCTTCGACACCAGCGTTGACAACAGCTCGTTCACCCTCCTTCTCACCGAAGCGTGGGGGCTCTGGCCCTCCGAAGCAGCCGAAAACGTCACCTGGTTCACGATCGGGTCCGCCGGCTTCGCGGGCTTCCCCGCGCAGCGCTTCGGCGCGGGCTTCGGCATCACCTCCACCGGCGCGTTCTCCGGCCCCTGGCTCAACCAGGCCCCCGAGCTCGCGGGGGTCACCACCGCCGTCGAACTCCGTAGCTTCGTTCCCTTCTACCGCCACCCCAAGCAGAAGGGGCGCTCGATCGAGAAGAAGGGCGGCGTGAACCTCGCCATGGCGGACGGCCACGTCCAGCAGTACAAATACAGCGATCTCGTGGACGCCACCAACCAGAGCACACGCAAGGTTGTCTGGTCCCCCAAGGACTTCGAGATCACGAACTGATCCTCCGGGCGCTGTGAGCAAGGACCCCGCTCCATCCCTGCCCGAGAGATCGCTCGCCGTTCAGATCATCGGCGCACTCGCGGTTGTCTCGACCCTCTTTACCCTCGTGCTGGGGTCGCCCCGGCGCGAGGGTGTTTCCATGTGGACCTTCGCACGCCTCCACCACGACCTCTACGTCCCCGCCGTGGAAGAGTGGAACAAGACGCGAACCCCCCACGTCACCTGCTCCGTGCTCGGCATCCAGGCCATCGAGCAGCGCATGCTCTCTTCGTTCCTCTCTGAAACAACCAGCGCCGAGCTGCTCGAAGTCGAACGACGCATCGCCGCCCGCGCCTTCGCCGGTCCGCCTGAAGCCATCGGCTTCCTCGACCTCACCGACCGCCTCCGCGCCGAGGGTCTCCTCGAACGAATCAACCCGCCTTCCTTCACCCCTTGGACTTCCCGCGGCCGCATCTACGGGCTCCCGCACGACGTCCACCCCGTCATGCTCGGCTACCGCGCCGACATCGTCGAAGCCGCGGGCATCGACGTCTCCCAGATCGAGACCTGGGACGATTTCGTCCGCGTGCTGCGGCCGCTCCTTCTGAACCCCGACGGCTCCAAGCGCACCGACCGCTACCTCCTCAACATGTGGGAAACCCACATGGACTCGCTCGAAGCCCTCGTCCTCCAGGCCGGCGGCGGTGCTGTGGGCGAATCAGGCCTCCCCATTCTCGATAACCCCGCCAACATCCGCGTCCTCGCGCAGGCCGTCGCGTGGGGTCACGGCAAAGACCGCATCGCCGCGGACGCTCCCTACTTCAGCGCCTCCGGCAACCAGCTCCTCCTCGACGGATTCGTCATCGCGTCGTTCGTCCCCGACTGGATGTGCAACGTCTGGCGGAAAGAGATCCCGCAACTCGGCGGCAAGGTCAAGCTCATGCCGCTCCCCGCATGGGAGAAGGGCGGCCGGCGCACCAGCGTCTGGGGCGGCACCATGCTCGGCATCTCCAAAGCCGCGCCCAATCACGACGAACTCTGGGAGTTCGCCAAGCACCTCTACCTCTCTCCCGAGATCTCGCGCAAGCTCTTCGTCGAGGGCGACATCATCAGCCCCGTCCGCGAGTTCTGGAACGACCCCGTCTACGACCAGCCCGACCCGTTCTTCGGTAACCAGCCCCGCGGCAGGCTCTACGTCTCGCTCGCCGACGATCTCCCCCCGAGATTCAACTCCCCCTTCGGCGAGATGGCCGTCGAACGCCTCCGCGCCGCGGCAAGCCAGCTCGCCCGCATCGCCGACGCCCAGCCCGGCGCAACGGCCGAGTCTCTCGCCCCCGACGCCAAGCGCTTGCTCGAAGCCGCCCAGGAAGAAGTCATGCGGCACGCCCGCCGCAACCGCTTCTTCGTGCCCGAAGGAGCCGCAAAGTGACGCGCTCGCCGGGCGAAACCAGGTGGGCCCCGTGGGCGCTGCTCTCGCCATTCCTGGTGATCTTCGCCGTCTTCACGCTCTACCCCGCAGCCTCTTCCCTCTGGCTCTCGACCCGCCAGACCTTCGGCCCCGGCGTCTCGGTCTCGGTCGGGCTCGGAAACTTCGCGACACTCGCCGAGGATCCCTCGTTCTGGAAGGCCCTCCGCAACACCGTGGTCTTCACCCTCGGCAGCGTGTTTATCCAGCTCCCGCTCTCCCTGCTGCTCGCGCTGGCGCTGAACCGGCCCGACATCCGGGCCCGCACTTTCTTCCGCGTGGTGATCTTCAGCCCGGTCCTCGTCGGCGTCGTCTTTGTCGCGATGCTCTTCTCGGTGCTCTTCGAGAAACGCACCGGTCTCATCAATCAGCTGCTGCACTCGGCCTTCGCCTGGGACCTCGACTTTCCTTGGCTCCAGACGTACGTGATGCCCTCGCTCATCATCGCCACCCTCTGGCAGTACGTCGGCTTCAACATGGTCTACTTCCTCGCCGCGCTGCAAAACGTCCCGAAGGAACTGCAAGAGGCCGCGATGATCGACAACGCCGGTGCCTGGGACCGCTTCGTGCACGTCACCGTGCCCGCCATCCGCCCCGTCGCCGCGTTCGTCGTTCTGCTCTCGATCATCGGCAGCTTCCAGATTTTCGAACTCCCCTACATCCTCATGAACGGCACCGGCGGCCCCGAAGACCGCGGCCTCACGCTCGTCATGTACCTCTACCAGACGGGCTTCAAGACCGGCGACCTCGGCTTCGCCTCCGCCATCGGCTGGGTCATGGCCATCGTCCTCGGCGGCTGCGCCGCGGCACAGCGCTTCTTCGGCGCCAAGGGAGAGGCCGCGTGAAGTCTCGCACCCAGACCATCCTCTGCCACCTCGCGCTCTGCATCGCCGCGCTGCTGGTGCTCTTGCCGTTCTTCTGGTTGGTCTGCGCGGGACTGAAAAACGCCGAGGACTTCTTCACCTCGATGTTCCTGCCCAAGGGCGACGGCTTCCTCGGTGTCGCGTGGGACCGCATCACGCTTGGCAACTTCGCGAAGCTCTTTTCGACCGCGGGGTTCGCACGCGGCCTGCTCGCCTCGATCTTCCTCTCCTCCGTCACCGCGCTGGGCGCAACACTCGTGTGCTCGATGAGCGGCTACGCGCTCGCACGCCTGGAGTTCTCCGGCCGCCGCGCCGTCACGTGGATCGTCCTGGGTGCCATGATCATCCCGCCCCCGCTCCTCATCGCGCCAGGCTTCCAGGTGCTGTTCCACCTCAACCTGCTCGACTCCTTCGCCGGCCTCATCATCCCCGCCATCGCCCCCGCCTTCGGTGTCTACCTCTTCCGCCAGGCCGTCATGTCCGGCGTGCCACGCGAGCTCATCGAGGCCGCCCGCAGCGATGGTTGCGGCGAGCTCCGCACGTTCTTCACGATCGCGCTCCCGCTGGTCCGCCCGATGACCGCCGCGTTTCTCCTCATCACCTTCCTTGGCGTCTGGAACAACTACCTCACCCCCCAAGTCGTCATGCAATCCGAGGGCAAGTTCCCCCTCTCGGTCATGATCGCCCAGCTCAAAAACGTGTACTACCAGGACTACGGCCTGCTCATGGCCGGCACCCTCGTCTCGATCTTTCCCGTCGCCGGCCTCTTCCTCTTCCTTCAGCGTGACTTCGTGGCCGGGATGACATCCGGCGCCGTGAAAGGATGACCCATGCACCACACCCCCACCGCCAACACCGCGTTCCCGCCTGACTTCCTCTGGGGCGCCGCCGCCGCGTCGTATCAGATCGAAGGCGGATCAACCCCCGATCTCCGCGGCGAGTCCGTGTGGGACGCGTTCTGCCGCCGCCCAGGCGCGGTTCATCAGGGCCACGACGGCACCACCGCCTGCGACCACTACCGCCTCTTCCGCGAAGACATCGGTCTCATGCACGCGATGGGACTTCGTGCGTACCGCTTCTCCATCGCTTGGCCCCGCGTCCTCCCCACGGGAGAAGGCACGCCGAACGCGGCCGGTCTTGACTTCTACGACCGCCTCGTCGACTGCCTCCTCGAGCACCGTATCCAGCCCTGGGCGACACTCTTCCACTGGGACTTCCCGCTCGACCTCTTCCGCCGTGGCGGCTGGCTGAACCGCGACAGCGCACGCTGGTTCGCCGACTACACCTCGCTCGTCGTGCGCCGGCTCTCGGATCGCGTCTCGAGCTGGATGACGATTAACGAGCCACAAGTCTTCCTGCAACTCGGCCACGGCGACGGCACCCACGCACCCGGGCTGAAGCTCCCGTTCTCCGAGCAACTCGTCGCGGCCCACAACGTGCTCCGGGCTCACGGGCTGTCCGCCCTCGCGATCCGCGCAAACGCCGCGACCAAGCCGGTTGTCGGGTGGGCCCCGGTCGGACACGTCCAGTTCCCCGCGGACTCAAGGCCCGAGACCGTCGAGGTCGCCCGCCGCGGCACGTTCGCGATCGCAAACAAGAACCTCTGGACCAATACGTGGTTCGCCGACCCGGTCTGCCGCGGCCACTACCCCGAAGACGGCCTGGCGCTCTTCGGCAAGGACGTCCCGACCTTCCCCTCCTCGGACATGACCGACATCCGACAGCCGCTCGATTTCTACGGCGTCAACATCTACACCGGCGGGCCCGTGGTCGAACGCGACGGTGCCGCGGTTCCCGTGCCAGCGGCACCCGGTGCGCCACGAACGGCCTTCAACTGGACGATCGAGCCTCAGTCGCTCCACTGGGGGCCGCGGTTCATCAACGAACGCTACGGACTGCCTGTGTACATCACCGAGAACGGCATGTCCTCGCACGATTGGATCGACTCGCACGGCCGCTGCCTCGACACCGCCCGCATCGACTACACCCGCCGCTACCTCCTCGCGCTTCGCGAAGCGGTTCACGCCGGCGCCGACATCCGCGGCTATTTCCACTGGTCGATCCTCGACAACTTCGAATGGGCCGAGGGATACAAAGAACGCTTCGGCATGATCCACGTCGACTTCGCCACGCTCAAGCGGACGCCGAAGCTCTCGGCGCACTGGTACGCGTCGGTCGTTCGTTCCGGCGGGCTCGCGCTCTCGCAGCGCACCGATCTCTCGCCCGAGTCGCAGTTCATGCGCCCCTTGGCGGTCGAGAGCAAGCCGGAACCGCGGCCCGAGTCCTCTCCGAGAACGCGAACCAGCGTCCCGTGAGTGCCCGCCCGTCGGCCGCGGGGAGCATTTAGCGAGTTCTTTGTTGGACACGGAAATCCGCACAGGTACTCTGCGTTAGCCCGTGACCCGGCGCGATTGTCGATCCCCTCGCGCCCCACGGACGGAGTCACTCCATGCCTGTCGCTCCCGCACATGCGGTCTCTCGTCGCGGTCTTCTAGGCTCTCTCCTGTCGCTGGGTGCCGCCGCCGGTTCCGCGGCAACCGCCATGGCGGGCCCACCCAAGAAGGTGAGGCTGGACGTCGATCCCAGCGGCCTGCTGGTGAAGCTTGTCGGCCGAACCAACTTCGGCGTGACCGAGGCGGAGCTCGCCCGCGCGGAGTCGCTCGGATTCGACGCGTACCTCGAGTACCAGCTCAACCACACCGCGATCGACGACACGGTCATCGAGAACCGCATCGCGGC
>JBMOHX010000112.1:0-10800 GCA_049317625.1 Phycisphaerales bacterium | reverse complement strand
GCACGATTGGCAGTACATGAGAGCATCATAACACCTCGGAAAAGCGCGTTGTCGGCGTCCACGGACCGTTGCCGTTGGCGCCGCCTCGGAGTCGGCGCGATGAACCAACTCCCTGCGTCACTGGCCCACCCGCGTTCCGCTGACACAAACCAGCCCAGGCCACAAGTGTCCTGGGAAGGAGTGTCAGCACGCCAAAGCAGCTCTCTTCCGACCATGACCGGACGGGCGCTGTCCATCCGGTATCGCGTCGCCGCGGTCCGCTGCATCAACACTCCCGGCGCAACCGAGCGGCGGTCGGACGGCACTTGTCGACGCTTGAGCTACAAGACCTCATCCGGGTCGCGATGTCCACAATCGTCGAGTACATTTCCCCTATTCCCCCAGCGGTGCGCGCGATGTGTGTTTCCGGAGTTGCACCAGCAGATAGGATCCATCTCCGTGGAAACTCCGCGAATGACCCGGTCACGGCGATTCCGGCCGCTGCGATGTCCGTCCGTCGAGAGCCTGCCACAGAACGAGTGGGTTCGCAGTCGGCCTGACCTGCAACGCGATTGGACGGCGGTTCAACAAAGGATCCCACCATGTCAAAGGACGGAGACCGCAGCGCCAGCCACGAGGTGCTCGTGTCCAAAGCCCCAAGCCTCGCCGCGGGACCTCTCGCGGCCGTTTCGGCCGAATGGCTGCTCGTCACGCTGTCGTGCATCGGCGACGGGGTCATCACAACCGATCCGCGTGGCCTCGTCACCTTCATGAACCCCACCGCCCAGGCTCTCACGGGCTGGACGCAGGAGGAGGCGACGGCGGGGGGCGGCGTTTCCGTACAGACTGTCTTCAACATCATCAACGAAGTGACCCGAGTGAACGTCGAGAGCCCCACGGTGCGGGCGCTGCGAGAAGGGCTCATCGTCGGCCTGGCGAACCACACGATCCTGATCGCCAGGGACGGCACGGAGCGGAACATCGACGACAACGCCGCCCCCATCAAGGACGCCAGGGGAGTCATCGCCGGCGCGGTGCTCTGCTTCCGCGATGTCACAGAGCACAAGCGGCAGGAGAAGCTCGCGCAGGAGGCGGTTGACTTCGCCACCAACATCTTGGAAACGCAGCGCGAGCCATTCCTCGTGCTGGACAAGGATCTGCGGGTGGTTTCCGCGAACCGCTCGTTCTACAAGTCCTTCCGCGTCGAGAAGGACGCGACCCAGGGCCGCTTCGTCTACGACCTGGGCGACGGTCAGTGGAACATCCCCGCCCTGCGCGAGTTGCTGGAAGACGTCTTGCCGCGGGACCACGCCTTCGAAGGCTTCGAGGTCGAGCACGACTTTCCGGCCGGGGTGGGGCGGAAGACCATCCTCATCAACGCCCGCCGTCTCTGCAAGCCGGGGGACGATTCGGAGTTGATCCTCCTTGCCATCGAGGACGTGACCGCACGCAAGCAAGCCGATCAGGCCCAGCGAGACTCGGAAGTCCGCTACCGGCGCCTCTTCGAGTCCGCCAAGGACGGCGTCCTGATCATGGACGCTCAGACCGGCAAGATCACCGACGCCAACCCCTTCATGTGCGGGCTCACGGGCTTGGAGCGGAGCGAAATCCTGGGGAAGGAACTCCACGAGATCGGCATGTTCAAGGACGCCGACGAGAACAAGGCGGCGTTCCGGGAGTTGCAGTCGACCGGGTACATCCGCCACGAGCACCTTCCGGTGCAGAACCGGCGGGGCGAGCGGGTCGAGGTCGAGTTTGTCGCCAACGTGTACAAGGAGGGGGACAGCCTTGTCGCCCAGTGCAACGTCCGCGACATCTCAGAGCGCATCCTGCTCCAGCAACAAGTCGCCAAACAGGCCGCGGTCCTCGCGCAACAGGCCCGCAGCAAGGACGAGTTCCTCGCCATGCTCAGCCACGAGCTCCGCAACCCACTGGCTCCCATCCGCGCCGCTGCGCATCTCATGCGGCTGCAGGAACGCGGGGGATTGGTGCCCGCGAACCCGATCCTCCAAGAAGCCCGCGAGGTCATCGAGCGCCAGGTTGCCAACCTCACGAAGATGGTCAGCGACCTTTCGGAAGTGTCCCGAGTCATCAGCGGCCGCATCCGGCTGGACCTGCGGGCCGTCGATATGAAGCAGGTCGTCGAGCACGCCGTTCAGTCGGCCACTCCGCTCTTCGAACAGCGAAAGCACACGGTGTCAGTCAGCGCCTGCTCGGAACCCGTGTGGGCGTACGCCGACGCGACGCGGCTGGAGGAGGTTCTCGTGAACCTGCTCAACAACGCCGCGAAGTACACGCCCGACGGCGGACGGATCGCGGTTTCGTGCGAACTCCGGCACGAAGGAGGCAAGGACTACGCGATGGTCCGCGTGCGCGACAACGGAGTCGGGATCGAGGAAACGCTCCTGCCGCGCGTCTTCGACCTCTTCACGCAGGGTGAGCGCTCGCTGGACCGTGCCTGGGGTGGGCTGGGAATCGGCCTGTCGCTGGCCCATCGGCTCATGACCATGCACGGCGGAACCATCGCGGCACACAGCGCCGGAGCCGGCAAGGGAAGCGAGTTCTCCGTCAAACTGCCCTTGCTCGCCGCGCCCCGGACACAAGGCGCGTCCGCGGGACCATCGCTCGGCACCGAAGCCGCGAGTCTCACTTCGATCGAGGGCGAAGCGGTGAAGGAGTCGGCCGGGCGTGTGCTGGTGGTGGACGACAACATCGACCTCGTCACGATGCTCTGCGGCACCCTGCGACTCAAGGGCTTCATCGTGCAGTCCGCGTACACCGGTCCCGAGGGGCTTCGGATCGCGCAGGAGTGGCGGCCCGAAGTCGCGCTCCTGGACATCGGGCTGCCCGGCCTCGACGGCTACGAGATCGCGCGACGGTTGCGTGCGGAAGATGCCCGCGCGCCGGAGGCGGCGGGCCCGGGCCACGAGCTCGGCGGCGCTGCGGGGACACGCATGAAACTGATCGCGATCACCGGTTACGGGAGGGACGATGACATCGCCCTCGCGAAGCAGGCAGGATTCGATGGTCACCTGACCAAGCCGGTGGAGTTCAAGGACCTCGAGAGGATCATGGCCGCGCCGGCTCACCGTTGACCGCGTGAGAGGAGTCCTCGCATGAAGACAGGTCGCACCGCCCGCACAACACTCACCCCCTCCTCCCTCTCCGCCACGAAGATCCGCGTGCTCTGCGTTGACGACAGCCGCGACATCACCGCCGTGCTGAAGATGATCATCGACGCCGAGCCCGACATGCGGTGCGTGGGATGCCTGCTGTCGGCAGACCGCCTGATCTCGGAGGTCCGCCGCTTGAGCACGACTCCATCCACCCCTTCCACATCCTCGCTGGTCGTGATACTCGACGCGAACATGCCCGGCAAGGACCCGCTGAAGGTCATGCAAGAACTGGCCACGGGCTTCCCGTGTGTCCGAACGATCATCTACAGCGGCTACGACGACCCGGAGTTCGTCGACCGGGCGATCGCCGCCGGTGCGAGCGGTTGCGTCTCAAAGCGCGACGAACCCGAGGCGATCACGCGGGCCGTGCGCGAAGTGGACGCGGGGAGAAGTGTCCGACCCGCCGCAGCCTCGCGCTGGCGGAACTGACGGGTACCGATCGCGGGGACGCTCCCTGATCGCGCCCTCGATGCTCCTCGCGGCGTCCGACGATCGGTTCGTCGAGCGGCGTGGATGTCCCGTGCCGAGAGTGGGCATCGACCGACCCCCCTGGTTCGGATGGGCGTCTCGCTGTGCTCTCGCGGAATTGGCAGCGGCCGCTCGTCCCGGATCGTTGAGAGCGGCAGTCACCACCCCGAACACCCACTCCCCCGGACCCCTCCAACCCGTACACTCCCCGCTCATGCACCCCGCCGCCATCGGCACATTCACGATCGAACGAGAACTCGGCCGCGGCGGCATGGGCGAGGTCTCTCTCTCCCAGCACGCCTCCTCGCCATGGGTGCGCTCGCGGGGGCGATACACTGCCGCCCATGGGTACTCCGCATGAGCCCGAGGTTACTCGGTTGATGACGGCGGCGGCCGGTGGCGATCGGTCGGCCGGGGATCGGCTCTTGCCCCTGGTGTATGAGCAGTTGCGCAAAGCCGCGCAGTTGGAGATGGCGCACGAGCGTTCGGGCCACACCTTGTCGGCGACGGCGCTGGTGCACGAGGCGTATCTGAGGTTGGCGGGGCCTCGAGAAGTGCCCTGGACTGATCGGGGGCATTTTTACGCGGCGGCGGCCCAGGCGATGCGACGGATTCTGATTGATCGGGCCCGACTCAAGCAGAACCCGGTGCGGAGCGATGAGGAGAGCCGGCGGGCGGCGATGCGGTTGACGGCGTTGCCCGATCTGGAATCTGAATCAGAATCCGCCGGATTCCTGATCCTCGATCGGGCCTTGACACGCTTGGAGAGCGTTGATGCGGACGCGGCGGCGGTGGTTCGGCTGCGGTATTTCGCGGGGCTGAGCGTGGAGCAGACGGCGGCGGCCCTCGGGGTGTCGGAAGCGACCGTGAAGCGCACCTGGGCGTTTGCACGCGCATGGTTGAGGGAAGCGATCGTGTCGGGTCGCGCGTAACGCGTGCTTTGGGGGGCGATGATGGCGGCCGAGCACAGCACACTTCGCCGTCTTTTCGAGGCGTTGAGCGAGTTGCCCGAAGAAGCCAGAGAGGCCGCTCTCGTGCGCGAATGCGCGGGGGATGCGGAACTACTGGCGCGACTGAAGGTCATGTTGAGCGGGGCGGAGGATGACGGCTTCCTGGCGCAATCGACCCGGGGCGACATGGTGCGAGCGTCCGAGCAGATGCTGGGGCAAGACCAACCCGGACGGCGGATCGGCCCGTACCGCCTCGTGAAGCTGATCGGCGAAGGGGGCTTTGGCTCGGTGTTCCTCGCGGAGCAGGAACTGCCCGTGACGCGGAAGGTGGCGCTCAAGGTCCTCAAACTCGGGATGGACACGCGCCAGGTGATCGCGCGATTCGAGCAGGAGCGCCAGGCGCTGGCGTTGATGGATCATCCTGGTATCGCGCGCGTCCTTGAAGCGGGGACCACGGAAGAAGGGCGTCCGTACTTCGTGATGGAACTGGTCGAAGGTGAACCGATCGTTGAGCATTGCGACACGCGACACCTGGGAATCCGCCCCCGGTTGGAACTCTTTTCGCAGGTGTGCGCGGCGGTGCAGCACGCGCACATCAAGGGCGTGATTCACCGGGACCTCAAGCCTAGGAACATCTTGATCGCCAACGGAGATGGCCACGCGCGGGCGAAGGTGATCGACTTCGGTATCGCGAAGGCGGTAGGCGGGCAACTGACGGCAGCGCCCCCGCAGACCGAGGCAAGCCAGTTCATGGGAACGCCGGAGTACATGAGCCCCGAGCAAGCCTGCGGCGGGGAGGACATCGACACGCGAACGGATGTGTACTCGCTCGGCGTCGTGCTCTATGAACTGCTGACTGGGACGACGCCGTTTGGAGCAGGCAGGATTCGCGGAGCGACGCAGGCCGAGATTCAGCGGCTGATCTGTGAAGTGGATCCGCCCCGACCCTCGACGCGAGTGAGCGCGGGCTCGGGCGTGCCGGAGAAGGTGGCCAAGGACCGTGGCGCGGACGCGAAGTCGCTGCACCCGATGATCAAGGGTGAACTGGACTGGATCGTGATGAAGGCAATGGAGAAGGACCCGCGACGGAGGTACGCGACCGCGAGCGGTCTCGCGGACGATGTCGCGCGGTATCTATCGGGCGAGGCGGTGCACGCCGCGCCGCCCGGACGATCCTACCTCGTGCGGAAGTTCGTCAGCCGACACCGGGCGATGGTGGCGCTCGCGACGTTGGTGGGCGTCGCGCTGGTGCTCGGCCTGGCGGGCACTTCGTCCGGCCTGATGTGGGCGATGCGTGAGAAAGCGCGCGCGGATGAAGCCGTGACGCAGGCCCAGCGCGAACTCGACCGGGCTCTCGAGATCAAACGGCTGATCACCCAGATGCTCCAGAGCGTGGATCCGAGGCGAGCCAGGATGGCGGATGCGACACTGCTCAAAGGAATTCTCGACGAAGCCGCGGGCCGATTGGACGCGGGTGAGGTGAAGGATGAACTGGTCGCCGCGGAGCTGCACGGGACCATCGCAGGGGTGTACGAGAGCCTGGCGATGTACGCGGATGCCGAGAAGCACCTGACGGCCGCCCTGGAGTTGACCAGTCGCGTCCATGGGCCCGAGCATCCCGACGGGTTGAGGCTGATGATCGCGGAGGCAGGGCTTTACCGGCGCCAGGGCCGATACGCCGAGGCCGAAGCGTTGTGCCTTCGGGCGCGCGAAATCCAGGGACGCGTGCTGGGCCCGATGCATCGGGAAACGCTGATCTCGGCGACGGCGCTGGCATCGATCTACATCGGTCAAGGGCGGTACAAGGAGGCGGAGGCCATGGACCTCCGCACGCTGGCCGATCAACGCAGGACGCTGGGGAACAACGCCCCGGAGACCCTGGAGACCGAACTGAACCTCTCGAGCGTGTACATCAACCAGGGGCGTTTCGAGGAAGCCGAACCATTGCTGGCACAGGCCCTCGACGCACGGCGACGTTCGCTCGGAGAGGATCATCCGGGGTCCCTCGAGGTTGCGAGCACACTGGCGGGAAATCTGTTCGCGCTGCGGAGATACGAGGAATCAGAAGCGCTGCACGATCGGACGCTGGCCTTGCAGCGAAAGGTCCTTGGCGACGGTCACCCGGAAACCCTACGGACGCTGGGCAACCTGGCGGCGTTGTACTCGGAGCGGAATCGGCTTGACGACGCGGAGCGAGCGCTGAAGGAGGTTGCGGCGATCCAGGAGCGGGTGCTCGGCGCCGAACATCTTGACACGCTGATCACAAAGACGAATCTCGGAGCGCTGTATCTGAACCAGCAGCGGTACGAGGACGCGGCCGCAGCCCTGGAGGTCACGGTGCCGGTGTTGCGGAGGGTCCATGGCGCGCATCACCCGTGGACGGAGTACGCCCTGGATGTAGCGGGGCGCGCGTACGACAGGTCGGGGCGTCACGACGATGCCGCGAAGGTGTTCCGAGAAGTGATCGAGATCGTGGGCGCGAGGGCGGATGCGGAGGGCGCCCCGCCCAGCGCGAGCGACGAGATGGCGGAGCTGCTGCTTCATCATCGGGTCGAGGCGTTGCAGGATCCGCGGCGGGCCCTCGGGTACGCGGCGAAAGCGTGCGCAGAGGCCTCGGCCGAGCGACTCGAGAGATTGGCAGAAGCGATGGATCGAACCGGGGATACGGCCGGGGCGATCGAGATGCAGCGCCGAGCGATCGGAATGCTCCCGGAAGGTCATCCGAGCCGGGAACAGGCGGAACGCCAACTGCGCGAGTATGCGCGGCCCGGCGTGCGGCCGGACGAACTTCAGAAACCGAACTGAATGGTGAGCCCTCGCGAGGGGTTGACTCGCTCGGAGAGTGTTCCCTGGCGCGAGGTGCGTCTCGTGGGAGCGTTCGCGCGGGTTACTGCAAACAAGGACTTCCGATGAAGACGACGCCTGCTGGTTGTGCGATGTTGATGTTGTTGGCGGGGAGCGCGGTGGGAACCGCTCAGGCGCAATCGACGGAGTTCCACATCAGCGACGCGCCGGGGTACGCGCGGTGGGTCTCCGCGGTGCGTGCGGCCGAGTACGTGCGGGAAGACTACATCGTGGGAGCCGTGCCCGCTCAGTGTCCTTCGAGCGGGAACGTGACGGAGGTTGCGACGCCCGGCACCAAGCCAAGAGTGCTCGCGGTGGTGGCGGGGACGATGGCATTCGTCGAGCGGAACCCGAAGGCAACGGATGAGCAGATCGGCGTCTTCATCACCGGGTTTGATGCGGCGCTGAGGGCCGCGCAGCCCCTCGATGTTCAGTTGACACGCCGCGCGAACTTCCTGCAGGCCGTGCGGTACGCCCGCGTGCTCCCACGGCCAGCGGTGGGGTCCTCGGCGGCGGTGCTCCCGGAGTTAGTGGGCACCGATACGAACGTGGGCGAGCGGGCTCTTGCGTTGCTCGGCATCCGCGTCGATGGGCCGATCGACTACTTCGGGCTGCAGGATCGGATGATGCAGTTTGAGGAAGCTTCCGTGGGATCGCTGGCGGTCGGGCCGGAGTTGGCACTGCTGCTGACGCACGCGTTCATGGATCAGGGACCGCAGGGCGAACCGCTGACCGCGACAACGTTGGACACGCGATTGGCGGCATATCTGCTGGCGGAAGGGTACGACCCGCGTCTGGGCGGAGTGCGTGCTGAACTCTGCGGAGTGAATCAGGGCATCGCCGGCCTTCCAGCGGACTACGCGGGGTATCTCGCGGCGATTGCCGCGGGGATTGATGGGAACTCGGCGAACGGATCGGGCAACCCGTTCCAGTCACGTTTTGATGCCGCATTTGACCAAACATTGGATGTAGTGGAAGCCACGCGGATCTCCATCAGCACGATCCCCGAACGGGGCATCGTGAGCAGTGTCTCCGCGACGCCGGGAGAGCTCAGCGCAGTGGTGCGGCAGCAGCGGGCCCGGATGCGGGAGTTGTCCGCGTCGCGCACGGCGATGTTCGCGAATCTGGTGGCTCTGGCCCAGGGCGAGAACCAGGAAGCCGAGCGATTCGAGTACGTGCAGGCGCAGATGCAGGGGGCGAAGGGGTCCCAGCGGCTCGGTCAGGACCTGGCAACCGCCGAGGGATCGGTGCGAGTGGCCGCGGGCGTCAGCGCTCTCGCGGCGGGGTTGGCCTGGGAGAACCCGTACTACGTGGGGATCGGGATCAGCGAGACAATCACCGGCGCGTTCGGGATTGGCGGCGCGTCGTCAACGATCTCGAACGCGCAGATCTCGGCGCAGATCGAACGCCTCAGTCAGCAGTTGGGCGAGGTGCAGAATCAGTTGAACGACCGGTTCGACCGGGTGGACACGCGGCTGAACACACTTTTCAGTGTCTGCGTGAACGGCTTCGAGTACCTGAGCGGGGAGATCCAGAGCCTGAGCCAGCAGGTGGAGATTCTCCAGCAGGACATCGATGTGCTTCAGTATTCGCTGGATCTGGTGGCCTTCGACATCTGGGTGCAGTCGAGCCAGGTGCGCCGGTTGGAGGATGCGCTCTTTGGGGTGGCGCAGGACCTGCTGGGGCAGAACTTCATCTCGGCAGTATTTGACGTCATCGCGTACCGCTCGGTGAACATCGTGGATCTTCAGTATGGTGGTTCGACGCCAAGCTTTGTGGCGGGCGCCAACGACATCTTCCAGTTTGCGAGCGTTGACGCCAAGTCAGAGTCCTTTGCCGGGAGCAGGACGTCCCCCTTTCAGATCTCGCAGGCGGCCGAGACGCTGAACTCAGCGACGGTGGCGCGGCACATCAATGAACTCGCGGTGAATGCGACGGCCTTCGGCGTGCCGGCCCTCGCGACGCAGCAGGTGGTGGCGCCCGAGCCGTGGGCGCAGTCGGTGGCGGCGTATGTGGAGTTGGCGCGGGAGAATCCGTGGTATTACGCCTATCTCCTGGGGAATGAGGCGGGAACACCGCAGATCACGCGGATGATCAACGACGGGCAGGCGATGCTCAACGTGCAGACTGCCGCACGCAACCCGGCATTCTTCAATGCGCTGGTGGCGGATTACAAGAGCAAGACGCTGGCGCTGCAGAACGCGATCAACGCGGTGATTGATGAAGCGCTCGTGACGAATGTGCCCGTATCTCTGGGAACGACGCAGCAGAGCATCCTGTGGACGGATTGGACGAGTGCGCCGCTGGGTCAACCCAGCACCGCAACGGGTTCACTCAATCCGGAGAACCCGGTGACCGTCACGTTCTCGGGCGAAGTTGTTGCCCCGACGATCATCACTTCGGGCGGCATCCACCACTGGATCCCTTCCGCTGCGTACACCTCGGCCGCGCTCCCCAATCCGCCGGCGAACGCGGACGCCATTTTCACAAACCGTGGCAATGCGGTGAACACGATCACCTTCTCGCGGCCGGTCACCAATCCGGTGCTGGCGCTGGTGTCGGTTGGAAACGGGAACCAACCTGTGTCCTTGACGTTCTCGGCTCCGATCGCGCTCCTCAGCAGCGGGGCGGGTTTCTTCGGGACTGGCCCCTTCTCCGTTCGCAACGGGAACATCCTCGATGGACGCGAGGGGAACGGGATGATTCAGTTGAACGGCACGTTCACGTCGATCTCGTGGACTGGAAATGCGTCGGAAGTATATGGAATTCAGGTCGGCGTTCCGTCGGCGACGATTCTCGATCCCTGGATGAACACCGATGTCCCGGCGTTGGTGCAGGACGTGCGCGCGCTCGCGCCGCCCCTGGGGACGCAGTTCGTGGCCAGAGCGGGTCTTCCTGCATGCTGCGGCGTTCCGATCCCGGTGCTGCCCATCACGACCACGGGCGCGGCGTACGAGGGATACTGGACGCTCTGCCGCAGTGATGCCGATCTGAACGGAAACGGCGGCGGCCGGCATCGGTACGAGCAGTTGCGGGCGCTGCTGCGTCGCAACGCCGGCGTGAGCGTGGGCACCCCGACATATGACTTCGACTGGGAACGCGATCCCACCTACGGCGAAATGACCTTCTACGACAGGGCCAACAGCGCCGACAGCACGGTGCGATCGCTCGTCTATCGCGTCTACTGGATCTGCAATGACTACGACTGCGGATACCAGCCGATGGATAATGGGGCTGGGCCTTTGTATCTCTCGTACGTCTGGCCGGATCTGGAGCCGATTCTCGCGAGCCAGCGATCGGTTCAGGGTGTGCAGATCAACTGGACTCGAAGCGGATACGTTCCCATGCGCATCGAGATCGTCTCGGACACCGTGACCTCTTCA
>JBMOHX010000111.1:0-10811 GCA_049317625.1 Phycisphaerales bacterium | reverse complement strand
GTTCTCCTGCAGAGTGCGATTCGCGCGTTCACACGCGGCGACTTCGAAGGTGCCGCCCGCGACGCCGCAAGACACGTTGCGGCCGCCCGTGCGCTCGGGTACGGCGCGTTGGCCACCGGAGTCGGGAACTTGGTGATTGCTCTCGCAAAGGCCGGAAGGCGCGAGGAAGCCGAAGCCGCGATCGAAGACGCCGCCCGGGTTCCGGCCATTCGGCCCGCCTTCGTGCTCCTTCTACGAGCCGCGGTGCACGAGACGTTCCGCGAGCCGCACGCTGCTCTCGAGTGCGCCGAGCAAATGGGCAACCTCGATCCCGACTGCACGATGTGGCGGAGGGTCGCGGCGTCTTATCTGGCCATCGACATGAATGATCCCGCACGCGCTCGGGAGGTGTGGCAACCGGTGCTCGAACGCCCCGTCGGCTCCCTCAACGCGTGGCGGGTCTTCGCGACCGAGGGCGCGGTCCGCCTCGCCGAGGGCGACGCCGCCGGAGCCGTCGCGGAGCTCACCAAGGCGCTGGAGGCAGTGCCAATGCCCCGCTCCTTCAAGGAACCCAGAAACGTGGAGGTTGCCCCGGTCCGAGCTCTGCTCGCGCTCGCGCTGGCCGACTCCGGCGATTTTGAGAAAGGCCGAGAGCAGTTCAACCTCGCGAGCGATGTGCTCCGCACCCTCAAAATCGAGACCCTCCTCGATCGCTGCACCCGACGCTTCGTCACGTCCGTCGACGGGGCACCGCCCACCACACCAACCCCGCCAACAAGCGCGCGCCCGCTCGCCGGGTAGGGTCTCTCCTACGCTCATAACGCACAGGAGATTCTGCCGGATCACCCCAAGGCGCGGTCCGCACAACCCCGCCCGATCCAAGGGACCCTCCCTATGAACCGCGAACGCTTCTCGTTCATCGCGCACACAGAGCACGACCTCTGCAACCCCATCGGTGACGAGAAAACCAACCGCGTCATCTCGTACATGGGCCTGACACCAGACCACCGCGTCATCGACATCGGCTCCGGCAAAGGCGAATGGGCCTTCCGCGTCATCGCGGCATACGGCTGCACCGTCACCGCCATCGAATCCGCGCCGAGTTTTGCCGCGGAGTCCCTCCGACGGGCAGTCGCGAAGAAGCTTGACCACCGCTTCGAGTTGGAGTCCTGCCGCGCCGAAGACTATTTCACCAACAACCCGCCCCGCCGGTTTGACGCGGCCCTCTGCATCGGATCCTCGCACGCGTTCCGAAACCTGAAGTCCACGCTCGCCGCGCTGCGTGCGCACGTCGCCCCAGGCGGACCGGTCCTCATCGGTGAGGGCTACTGGCGCAAACCGCCGTGCCGCGAATACCTCGCGTCATTCGGCGGCACCGAGGACGAACTGAACTCGCACGATGGCAACGTCCGCATGATGATGGAGGCAGGCTTCACCCCCACCTACGCCTGCACCGCGACGACCGACGAGTTCGACCACTACGAATGGCGCTACTCCCGCGGCATCGAGACCTTCGTCCGCAACAATCCACAAGACCCAGACGCCCCGGCAATGCTCGAACGCAGCCGCAAGTGGCGCGACGGATACCTGAAGTGGGGCCGAGACACCATGGGCTTTGGGCTGTACGTGCTCGAGAACCGCGCACCGTAAACTCAACCGGGGTCCCCCGGCCTCGCGAAGGCGGCACCAAAGGTGCCAACTGCGCAAGCCCAGTTCGCGAGGGAGTCCAGCCACGTCGACCCGGCACCCTCGGAGCCCCCATCGTCCGTCCTCACTCGGGGCGGATCGACTTCCGGACATCTTCCCATTCTCGGGTGTCGAATCGAAAGCGGGCTTGGTCGTCGCTGCAACTTCGATAGTGAACCCACTCGTCAGTGATCGCGAGGATTTGTGGGCAGCAACCGATCGGTCCGGTGACGTCGCTTTCTCCGCGTGCCGTGAAGAGCACTCGGCCGTCTGCTTCCCGGTCCATAAACACGAGCCCGTGACTCATGTTCCAAAGGATCGCGCCCACCTCGGAATCTAGAGCCATGTACGCAACCAGACAGGCGGTGTTCAGCAGCGATCGTGACTCGACATCGATCCAGTACAGGTGGCCGTGAAGATAAACCATGGCCACAGACTCGTCAGCGAGTAGCGTTCCGTGGCGTGACGTCCAACCGAGACATGCTTCAGGACTGGCTGGCCGCTCCGCCCCGTCGGCGCCTCGCGACATACCCAACGCGTCCGCTGTCGTGCGCACCCTCAGCGAGAGCCCGGCACCGCCATCGGTCCGGCGAGCGATCGAGAGACTCTCGTCGCCGGCATCGAACAGGCCGTGCCAGAACGTACCCCGCGCACAGACGAACCGCACGGCTTGGGGCTGTCGGGTCGAGAGGTCGGTTGCTGCCGGGTTGAACACCGCGGCTCCGCAAGGACAGTCTCTCGTGCTCACATGGAATCGAACATGTTCGGCACCCTCCGGCAACTTTTTCACGAGCAGAACCCGCTCGCTCTCAACGGAGCCCGAAGGATTTGCTTGCCTTTCCATTCGCCGAACACTAGGCGGCGTCCGCAGCGCCGGTGGTGAAGTCGCACTGATTCTCGGCGGCGAGCGACCGCTCCTCCGGGGACAATCGCATGGCGGGTCTGGGCGCCCTGCAGCGAAACCACTCATCGCGTTTCACCCGACGAGTGAACGCAAGACCAAAGGTGTTGTCGGAGGAGGACTCACAACAAGCACAGTTTCTTGTTACAATGGACTGCTTCACGACATTTCCGACATACGACCGCCTCGTATCATTTCTCGTGTGCATCGACGTCGACCAGTCGGTGACGCGATATGCGCTTCTTGAACAGTTGGTCCCGCACACACCGGACCAGCAGCTCTCTGAGGACATACCCCGGAGCACTGAAGCACACCCGCGATGCCGGGCTGGTCGACTACCGGAGCCTGCGGAGTGAGGTGAAGGACAAGGAGCATCGCCACGGCCGGATGCCACGCCGCAGGAGCTGAAACTTGTATCAGATCTCTTGTCTCTAGATTGGAGGGCGTTCGGGTCTAGGAGCCCTACGTACCCCGTTTGCTGGCCTCGGCAGGCTCTGGATGGGCGCCGTGCCCATTCTGACCCGTACACTGCCCCCCGTGCACCCAGCCACCATTGGTCCATTCCAGATCCAGCGCGAACTCGGCCGTGGCGGCATGGGTGTGGTGTACCTCGCCACCGACACCAGACTCGACCGGCAGGTCGCCGTCAAGGCCCTGCCCGCCGACCTCGCGGCGGACCCCGACCGCCTCGCACGCTTCCAACGCGAGGCGAAGGTTCTCGCCGCGCTCAACCAACCCAATGTCGGCGGCATCTACGGGCTCGAACAAGCAGACGGCCACCAGTACCTGATCCTGGAGTACATCGAAGGCGAGACGCTCGCGGATCGGCTCGGTGCGGGCCCGCTCACGGTCGCTGATGCGATCGGTCTCGCCAAGCAGATCGCCGAGGCCCTCGAAGCCGCGCACGAGAAGGGCGTCATCCACCGGGATCTCAAGCCCGGCAATGTGATGGTGACCCCGGACGGCGCGGCCAAAGTGCTCGACTTCGGTCTTGCACGCACCGCGGACGGGTCGCCTTCCACAACCGCGGCGATCCCGCAGGCGGATCTTGCGACCGTCGTTGCGCCCGCGCGACACTCGCCCACGATCCCCGGCGTCGTCATGGGCACCGCGGGCTACATGAGCCCCGAGCAGGCACGCGGCAAGCCGGTGGACAAACGCTCGGACATCTTCTCCTTTGGCTGCGTGCTGTACGAGATGCTCACGGGTGCGTGTCCTTTCCCGGGCGAGACCGTTACCGATTCACTCGGCGCGACCCTGCACAGCGAGCCGGACTGGTCAAGACTCCCCGCCAACACGCCGCGGCGAGTTCGTGAGTTGCTCGCGAACTGCCTCCAGAAGGACCGGAAGAACCGGGTGCACGACATCGCCGATGCGAGGCTGGAACTCCAGCGTGCGATCGCGGAGCCGCGCGGTGGTGACGATGGCGCAGTGGCGGGGCGACGGTCGCGGTCCGCGGCGATTCCGCTCGCGCTGGCCGGCGCGATCGCGATCATCGGCGGCACTTTCCCGCTGTGGTCGGGGCGTGTGGGATTGGGCGACGGAGAGCTTGCCGCTGCGAGCGCGAAGCAGGTTGTTAGATTCACCATCGAGCCGCCCGCGGGGTACACGCTGCCGCGGTTCGTGGGGTCCGGAGTTGGCGTCACGATTAGCCCGGGCGGCGATCGGATCGCGTACGTGGTCAACGCCAACAACAAGGTTCACCTGTGTGTGCGGGAGGTCGCGACCGGCGAATCACGCGTGCTCGCGAACACCGAGGGGTGCGCCGCGCCGTTCTTCTCCCCCGACGGCCACTGGCTCGGGTTTGTCGCGAAGGGCCGCCTGCTGAAGATGCCCGCGGCGGGCGGGCCGACGCTCTCGATCTGTGACGTGACGAACTTCGTGTCGTTCGCGTGGCTCGATGACGGAACGATTGTCTGGGGGGCATCTCAGTCTGGATTTTGGCGTGTCAGCGCCGAGGGCGGTACTCCGGTGCGCCTCGCCAAGGCCGGCACCGACACACAGCCGCTCGAGCAGGGCAAGCCCGTGCTCGCGTTCGATGTGCCCGCGCGCGTGCCCGGAGCCGACTACGTGCTCACGACCGCGTGGGACGGCCCCACGACCGAGAGTTTCTGCCTGCTGGCTGTCTCGCTCAAGGACGGCGCGGTTCGCACCGTGCTGCACGCGGCGACGGAGCCTCGTCTCATCGCGCCCGATCGACTGATCTTCATGCGCGGCACGACCGTTATGTCTGCCGCGTTCGATCCCGTGCGGGGCGTGATCGTCGGTGATCCGAAAGTCGCCCTCGAGGGCGTGCGGACTGATCAGTGGCAGGACTCCGCGTACATCGGGGCCTCCATCAGCGGATCTTTCGCGTACGTGCCCGGCGGACGCTTCGGCGCTGACTTGCGCCTCGTCCAAGTGGACGAATCCGGCAAAGTAACGCCCTTGCTCGAGACGCTCGACAACTACAACTCGGTCCCCTTCATCTCCCCCGACGGCCGCAAGGCGGCATTCACGACCCTGCACACCAGACTCGAACTCTGGGTGCTCGATCTCGAGCGTCGTTCCAAATCGCGCGTGTGCTCCGAAGGCGAGTTCTACGCGCCGGTGTGGGCCACGGACGGAACGTCGCTCATGTTCAACTTCGTCAATCCCGCGGGCGCCAACACACTTGTCCGCTTGCCTGTTGGCGCGGACGCGCCGACCCCACTCCCTGGCACAGAGATGACGGACAACTTCATCATCCCGCTTCAGGAACTGGCCGATCGATCGGGGTTGCTGGTCGAGTACCGCGACGGCGGTACGGCAAGCAACAGCGACATTCGGGTGTACGACTACGCCAAGGCAACGTTCAGACCCGTGCGCAATCGTTCGGCGGACGAGAGTGACGCCCGTATCTCGCCCGATGGGAAGTGGCTCGCGTACACCTCGGCCGAATCGGGACGAACCGAGGTACTTCTGGGGCCGCTGGGGGCGAGCGGGCCGAACGTGCAGGTATCCTTTGAGGGCGGGTTCTTGCCGCGGTTTGCGAGAGACGGGAAGCGGCTCTTCTTCCTGAACGCCAACAGAGACATGATGGCCGTGACGCTCGACCTGACCGGGACGTCCCCGATCGTGTCGGACCCGGTGCTCCTGTTTTCGACGAAGGAACGAAACCTCCGTGCCGGCACGGGGGGCAGCTTCGACGTGCTCGAAGGCGGCGGGTTCCTGATGGTCGAGAACGCGGCTTGGGAGAAGGAACCGCCCGTGATCCGCGTGATCCTCAACTGGGCGGAGGAACTGCGGGCCAATCGTGCGGGCCAGTAGATTGCGGACGCGAAGGCGACAACAGCACTGAAAGCCGTTTACGCCAGGAAGAGCAAACACAAACGCCCGCGAGTGCGTGCTCGTGGGCGTTCATGGTTCAAGAGGGGTGACAGGACGAGGTTTGAACTTCTTGCGGAAGTAGTCCGCCTCTGGAGACCAGAAGGGGGCAGGCAACGCTCCACTGATTGCCGTACCCCCGGCTCGCCGTCGTTCGCGATCCGCAGCTTACCTGCCGATGTCGGATTCGATCGCCCGCAGGATGATCGCGTCGGCGTCCGATGCCAAGAGGTAACGCTGAGCCTGCAACGCCCGGGTGTGCGATCGAACGTCCCGCACGTACCTGTTGTGGTTCGTGAAGTTGCCCGTGAGGTCGACATGTCCACCCGCGAGCACTCGCAAGAACCCGGCAAACGAGCCATCGTCGTAGGAGGGATCGAGCGCGATGTACTGATTCTGACCGACGGCCACTTCCGGCAGGCGGTAGCCAGTGGTGTTCACACGCCGGCCTCCGACAAAGCGGACCAGCGCGTTCCCGTTTGCGTCACGATGAATGTTCGGTTCGTTCGGAGCGCCGAGCCAGATGCTCGGCGGAGGGCAGACCCCATCGCACCAGCGATTTCCCGCCACGAAGAGCGCCCGGAAGAACGGCACCCAATCGGCCGAGTTCGCGGTCTGCGGATCCGCAAGGCCAAACACCGCCGCGTCAATGTCCCTGAGGTGCGATGCGCCCGCGAACTGGTAGACGCGAAAGTTCGGCTCTTCATGCCTGGTCTCGTGGGCACCAAGCGCGAGCACGTCGCTCTCCGATTGGAAGTCGATCTCCAGCCCCGCGCCGGCACGCGGCGCCCGTTCCTCTTCAGAAAACTCGATGGCATCACCGACCGGGTGGTCGAACCCCTTTCCGGTTCCGCCGCCCGGCGAGAAGTCGAACAGTCCTCTGCCCATCTGGATTCGCAGCATTCCGCGGAGTTTGAATCCCGAGGCCGAGTAGCCAAACGCCGCCGTGCGGTTGATCCGTCCGGTGAGGCCGCGGGCAACCGGATCGCTCCGTAAGGCCTTCATGTAATCAGCGACGATGTCGAACTCGTCTCCCGCCGACGTGATGAACTCGCTCGATGTGTCGAGCAGATCATCCGACCACGGCCTGGATGAATCAACGATCGGTGAGCTCTGCCCGATGCCCGCCGGGTCGCACCGAACCGTCGCGTACGTCACACCTTGACCAAACAGAAACTCGTCGGTCAGGGTGTACCGCGCATCGGCCTGCTCTTGCCCCACAGCGGTCGCGATCGTGCTCGGGACGAGCCAATCGAACAACAGCACCCCGCTGCCGCGGCAACCGCCCTGCACCGGGGCGATGATCTGGCACGGCACCCGGTACGGCAGGTTGCTCTGACCCGCCCCCACTTCCTGTATCACCCGCTATGAGAGTCGGGATGACGGGAGAAACTGAACCGGACTCCGGGACCAGCGGCGACGGTCCGCGCGAGGCCAGTGAAAGCAGCACGCATGCGGCCAAGACCATGAGGATGCATCCCGAACACGCGTCGCGTTCTTCCCCCCGGCAGCCGGAAAACATCGTCCCACCACGGCGATCATGCCGCAGACTCACCATTTAGTGCCCACAGCGGCCATGGGTGGAAATCGACTGGGGAAGCCCAGATTCACGATTTCGATCCCCCGGCCGCGCAAGATCTCCGCTCCCCGAACGAAGCTCAAGGTAGAGGGCCCCGCGGGGGCCGATTGCCGCCGATGCGTGTCGTTCATGCCGGGAGACTTCATCATGTTCCAGTTCGTACCTCTTCTCGTTGTCGTACTTGTTGTGCTCGGAAGTTCCATCTGGGTCCTCATCGATGCCCAGAAGTTGGGGCTGAAGAGAGAGCAGGCGGGCCTGCTTTCGAATAGTCCCGTGGGGTGGTTCGTGGGCTGCATCGGGGTGTGGATTGTGGCCTTCCCGCTCTATCTCGTCGCACGATCCAGGGCGATCGCCCAACGGACTCAGGGCGCGCCGAACGCGAGCGTGGGTGAGACCGCGGAGTTCGCGTCGCGAAGCGCCGTGGTGAGCGTCCCGCACCAGGCAGGCGGCCCTACGTGGGTAGGACCAACCGCTCTCGCGTTGGGTATCGCGAGCATCCCTGCCGCGATCTTCGGTGTTCTTGGGGCCCCCTTGTGGCTGACTGGTCTGGCGCTGGGAATCTGGGGAGCAATAGCGGGAGGGTCGGGACGCAAGCTCGCCATCGGCGGAATCGCTGCCAGTGTGGTGGGATTCCTCGCGATGATCGCGGCAATCATCCTCATGGCAATGTGGCTGCAGGGGCAGCGGGCGTAGGGCCGGTGGCGCGGCTTGCCCTAGACCTCGTGGGCGGGTGGCAAGGTTCGGTGCGTCCGTCGTGCCACCCGCCGGTCGAGCCGGGCCGCCGTTCGCCGTTGCACCTAGGCCAGCGGCGAGAGTCGATCGCCTCCCGGCCTATCCCCGCCGGCCGCGGCGACCAGGAGCGGAGAGGCGTCATCGGGTTGTGGAGGCCTGGGCGACATTGATCCGTGATACTCACAACAAACGGAACGGCGAGGCCCGCCGCTCACACGTGAGGCTCCGCACGCAGGACAGGGCGGCTCGTTCAGATTCTGCCAGAGATCGGCTCAAACCAGCCAACCTCCGACCACGATTTCAAGATCGTTTCAACCCGCGGCCATGGTCGGCAAGTCCCTTGCCCACAACAAGAAAACCCTTCGACATGCTCGTCGAAGGGCTTCTCTCACAGAAAACTCAGCGCGACAGCACCCCAACACATCTTCTCATCGAGGGCGTTCGGGTCTGGGACTGTGCGATCCGGCGACTGTTGGATACACCGTGCACGGGATTGCCGAGGGCGCTCCTACTGAGCACTGAACGCTGGTTCGTCCCCGAACTATAACCCGTCACTTCGTGGCCGAACTGTCGGGGAATGGCAGTAGCTCCGTGGGATCCGGCAAACTACGTGGAGCGTCGCCCGCCAAGCCATACACCTCAAGGCCGGCGAGGATTCCGTCGCTTTGGAACACGTAGATTCCGGCGAGTGCATCACCTGAGCCAAACACGAAGTCGGCAATCGGGACACAGCCCGGCGGTGCTTCGGGGGAACCGCGAACTCGAAAGTTGATGCTGGCGCACCCGCACTCGCATTTCCATGGGGTGACTTCGGCGAGTTCGAGCTGCGGCAGGAACGCAGCCGCCGCGGGGCTGCCGTGTTCCAGCATCCAACGCACGAGCCGCTGTTCATCATGGGTGAGAGCACGGTTGTCTTGACACATCACGCACCTGCTTTGGGAGCAGCTGGGGACCACAGAAACGATAACGGCCGCGAGTCTATGACTAGGGGGCGTCTCAACTGTCAATCGGGGTGACAGTACACCAATAGAACTTTTCTTGGCGGGCGTTCGGGTTTGGGGACAGAAACCGCTTCCGGCGGTCGCGACGATTCTGGCAGTCAGATCGTGATGGGCCGCCCCTGGTAGGTCACTTGAGCCTTCGTCAAGCAGGCGAGTTCTGGCATTGCGAGCAACTGACTCACAATGCGCGCCACCGCCCGGTCGTCATACGCACCGTGGAACCGAATCTCGATCGTGTCGCGCCGCAGCATCGCGGCGAGAGCGTTCCCTCGATAGTCATCCTCGTACGAAATACCCTCAGCCTTTACTTCCCGATGCTGCCGCTTCGCCGGGAACACGATCGCGCCACGGTCGTTGAACACCATCTTCGCGTCGTACACCCGACCGGCGATGACCTCTTCAAGATGCTCGGCACCTCGTACGAACACGACGATCTCCTCACTCGTGAGAAAACGAAAACGCTCGCAAGTGTTAGCCTTGCGGGCGTCTCAATCGTCAATCGGGGTGATCGTACACCAATAGAACTTTTGTGGAGGGAATCCGCCTTTGGACGCCAGAAACGCGGTTTCTGGTCAGCGGGAAACAATGAACGAAGATCGGAGATCGCGACAAGAAGGCGCGGACCCGCGTGTCACCCGCCGTCCCTCTTCTCATCTGGTTTGGCCGGGACTGCTCCACCCGACCCCTCCACCCCTCCACCCGCCAGTACCGCCTTGCACTTCGCCAGCGTCTCGCGGCACTCCGCAAGTTGCGTGTCGTCGGGCTTCAGGAACTTCTGGGCCATTGACACCGCCTCTTCAAGCTCGGGCAGGGCTGCCGCGGCTTCGTGGTTCTCCAGACGCGCACTGCCGGAACGCCACAGCACGCGGGCGAGAAGCGCCGAACCGTCGGGCGAACTCTTGCGGAGCATCGCAATGGCCTCGTCCCACCCCGCGCGGGCGTCGGCGGACTTGCCGAGACCGTGTTGCACCCGAGCGAGGTTGCTGAGGCAGCTGGCAACTCTCTCATCTCCTTCGGGCAGGTTGGCGCGGTAGATCTTGACTGCCTCGCGGGCGAAAGGCTCGGACTCCGCGAACTTTGCTTGTTCCTGCAGGACCACGGCCAGAATGTTCGACGAGTTTGCGATCTCCACGCTGCCGGCGGGCAGGGCCGCGCGGCGTATCTCCAGCGCTTCGTGCAAGATCGGCTCGGCTTCGGCCAGCTTATTTTGGTCTTTGAGAAGCACTGCCAGGTTGTTGAGGGACACCGCGATGCTCGGATGACCGGCGGGGAGTGCCTCGCGGCGGATCGCGAGTGCCTCGCGATAGAGCGGCTCTGCCTCATCGAGCTTGCCCATGTCCTTGAGCAGCACCGCCAAGTTGTTGACGATTGGCGCGATGTTCGGATGCCCGGCGGGAAGGGACTCACGCCGAATCGCCAGCGCCTCGCGGTACAGCGGCTCGGCCTCGTCGAGCTTGTTGAGCTCCTTGAGCAGCAACCCCAGCCCGTTCAGTGACGTCGCGATCGACTCATGCCCGCGCGGCAGGGTCGCCCGCTTGATGGCCAGCGACTCGCGATAGACAGGCTCGGCCTCGGCGAGTTTGCCCTG
>JBMOHX010000110.1:0-10818 GCA_049317625.1 Phycisphaerales bacterium | reverse complement strand
GCGGCACGCAACTCCGCGGCACGCGCGAGGTGGACCGAGGCCTCCTCATACCGGGAGAGCTTGTAATAAGTTTCTCCGATGACTTCCCGCATCGAGGCTTCGAGGACCGGGTCGTTGCTGAAGCGTGTGCCGACTTTGGATGCGGCGTCGTCGAGGATGTCACGCACGGTGATGTCGCGCCCCTGCGCTTTCTGCGGATCGACCGATTCGAGCATGCCCTGGAGGAACGCGATGGTGCTCTCGGCGCGCTTGCGCTCGAAGGTCTCCGCCGCGACTGCCTCGCGCGCTCGGACTAACCCGACTACGAGGCCCACGCTACCGACCACGACCGCGAGGATGACCAGGGCCGCCGCGATGACGAAGGTGCGGCGGCGGCGGACGAACTTGCGGAAGCGGTACGCGGCGGACTCCGGGCCGGCAGCGAGCGGGAGCCCGCGGAGATAGTTGTTGATGTCGTCGCGGAGGTCGGCGGCGGACCGGTAGCGCTCGCCGGGCTCCTTGCGCATCGCACGGAGGGGGATCCATTCCAACTCGCGTGCGAGCACACGCCGCAATCCATCGGCAGAAGTGTGGCGGCGCTGCGCGAGGGTGTCGGCGCTGGGGCCCAGCGCGCTGATGCGGGTCGCGGGGCGGGGCGGGTCCACGTGGCGGACGATCCGCTGAAGTTCTTCGAGCCCCGCGGAGCGGAGCGCACTGGATTCAAAGGGAAGGACGCCGGTGATCAGTTCGTAGAGCACCACGCCGAGGCTGTACACGTCGGACCGGGTGTCCACGTCTTGCCCGCGCAGGTCGGCCTGCTCGGGTGACATGTACTCGATGGTCCCGACGATCTGGCCGCGCTCGGTGAGCATGGTCTGCTGGGCGAGCGAAGCGCCGACGGCCTTGGCGATACCAAAGTCGATCACCTTGACGACCGGGTTGGCGTGGTCGCCCGAGACGAGGATGTTGGAGGGCTTGAGGTCGCGGTGGATGATGCCCTTCATGTGCGCGTGCTCGATGGCGTCGCACACCGACGTGAAGAGCTGCAATCTCTCCGGGATCGACATCCGGTGCTTGTCGCAGTACTCGGTGATGGAGAGTCCGCGATCGAACTCCATGATGAAGTAGGGCCGACCGTTCTCCAGCGTGCCGGCGTCGAAGACGCGGGCCACGTTGGGGTGATCCATCATGGCGAGGGCCTGGCGCTCGTGCTCGAAGCGGGTGATCACCGCGCGGCTGTCCATTCCCGGCTTGAGCAACTTGATGGCGGCGTGCTGCACCATCGGTTCCCGCCTCTCGGCGAGCCAGACCATCCCGAACCCGCCTTCGCCGAGCAGCTCGACCAGCTTGTACGGTCCGATCGATTCGACCGGCGGCTTGGTGACGGGTGTGGCGGGAGCCGTC
Source organism: Phycisphaerales bacterium (assembly GCA_049317625.1). Taxonomy (GTDB): domain Bacteria; phylum Planctomycetota; class Phycisphaerae; order Phycisphaerales; family UBA1924; genus JBEIUO01. The sequence goes on along the minus strand of JBMOHX010000110.1, from coordinate 9,435 downwards.
TGGGCCGGCTGGGGCGCGTGAGCGAGGCTGCGGGTAGGGTGTTCCATCGGCGCTGCGAATGGTAGGGGCGTGGCCCGCTGAGGCCCGAATCTCCTTGAGTCGCCGTACCTCCGGTGGTAGGCTGGCGTGTTCGCTTGGCGTCGATATCTGTTCCGCCCATGAGGAATGCCACAGCATGAAAACGACCCGTTGGACGACGTCCCGCATTTCGCCGCTCGGGATCTCGCTTCTGGCGATCCCGCTCCTGGCCTCGGGTGCCTACGGGCAGCCTGCCGATCACCCGGACGGGGACCTCGTGCCATGGACGGATACCCGGCCAGCCTCGGAGGTTGTGCTTTCGAGCGGAGGGCGGACCTACTCCGATCGGGACCCCGAGTGCGGCGGGGGGCTGTGGACGCCGGGCCAAGCGCCCGAGGGTGATGGGCCTTCTGGGGCGACGTTCAGCGCGGATGGATCGCTCATCATCGTGGCCCACCGAGAGTCCCGCAATCTGATTGTTTGGAACGCGTCGACGAGGGCGTTCGTGCGTGCGATCCCGGTGACGGGCTCGCCGCAGAGCGTGGCGGTAAACGCGGCGGGGATCGCCGTGACCGCGAACGTGCTCGAGGACACCGCATCGATCATCAACATCGCGACGGGCCAGGAGCTCGCGGTCGTGCCGGTTGGCCGCGTGCCGGGGATCGTGCAGATCACCGCGGACGGCCAGACCGCGGTCGTGGGCAACACCACGTCGAGCGACTTCTCGATCATCGACATCGCGGGCGCGACTGAGGTTCGGCGGATCGCGGGGGGGAACTTCGCGGCGACGACGAGCGTGAACCCCGAGTCGGGCGCGTTCTCCCTGTACTACTCGGCGTTCACCCTCAACGGTCGTTCAATCGTGCATCCGCGCCGGTTCCAGAGCAGCGTCGCGGTCATCGACATCGACACCGGCGCGCTCATGAGCATCCCGACGGTCGCGGGGCCGACCGCCGCGGCGGTGTACGCGGGCGGCACGCGGGCCTACGTCTCGCACTGGCTCGGCAACCGCACGATCACGGACATTGACCTTGCGACGAACACGATTGTCCGCACGCTCACGACGAGCGTGGACTTGGGCGGGCCGCTGGCGTGCAACCCGAGCGGGAGCAAGTTGGCGGTGGCGATTCAGAACGCCGCGGTCGTCATCGATACGGTGGCGGGGACGGCGGGCGCGACGCTCGCCACGGCGAGCATCAACGAGATGTACACGACCGCCGACGGGAACCACGCGTTCTGCGTGGGGTTCAACGGATCGCTGATCTCGCTGAACGCGGGGACTCTGTTGGCGAATACCAACGCCGCGGTCAGCACGTCGTTCGGCTGCGTGTCACCGGTTGGCGCGCGAAGCGCCGCGTTCTCGAACGTGTTCGGTGAGGACATGGTGGTCGCGAACCTGAACCCCGCGGCACCGGCGCGCGAGGCCTTCATCCTGTCTGGTCCTGCCGTTGAGGCGGATCGCTGCCGCACCGCGGCGATCAGCCCGGACGGTTCGCGGGCCCTGGGCGTGAGCATCTTCTCTGATACCGCGTCGATGTTCGACGCGAACGGGGCACTGCTCGCGACGTTCACGACGGGTCAGCGGCCGTCGGACGTTGGGTTCACACCCGATGGTCGCAAGGCGGCGGTGTGCAGCCTGGACGACGCGTGGGCGACGATCATCGATGTTCAGACGCTGACATCGACGAACGTGACGATCTCCCGGCGCGCCTCGTGGGTGCGATTCTCGCCGGACTCGCGGTACGCGTACATCTCGGTGCTCGCCGACGGCGACGGTCTGTGGCGGATCGACCTGACGACCAACACCGTTGCGGGCCCGAAGCTGCTGACGGCGGACATGGGCTCGGTTGGCTACGGCTACCAGCAGAACTCGCAGGTTGAGTTGAGCCCAGACGGCACGCGGATGGCGGTGTGCGGCGGCTTTGGAACTCCGGCGATCTCGGTGGTGGACGTCGTGAACTGGTCGATCGTCGCCACGGTGCCGGTTCCTGCGGGCAACCAGCCCACATGCGTTTCGTGGGCGCCGGACGGGACGAAGTTCTACGTGTCGTACCGCGACACGGACCAGGTCGCGGAGTTCTCGAACGCCAGCGGTTCGTGGGCGGCGGCGCGCGTGTTCGCGGTGGGGGACATGCCCTTTGTGAGCAAGGTGAGCGACGACGGTTCGACGCTGTGGTTGCTCAACTACTCGTCGCGCTCCGTGGCGCGGGTGGACCTCACCACTGGGGCGATGACGGTGGTGGACACCTACACCGATTCGCCGATCGGGCTCGCGCTGGTGGATGATTCGGCACGCGTGGTGGTGGCGCACGGCAACTCCTCGGTGACGGTCGGAGGCGCGATCGGAGTGCGCTTCGACCAGAGCGGGGAAGCGGTGACGTACAACACATCGGACAACACGCGCACGGACACCGTGAACCTCCACGCCGCGCCGTCGGGGCTGGTCGCGACGGCGGACGGGCGGCTGCGCGCTGCGCCGTGCCCAGGGGGAGACGGGCTGTTCGCGATGACCTGCCCGATCGGGTGCCCGACCGACTTCAACAACGATGGCGGGGTTGACGGCGACGACGTGATCGTTTTCTTCGCGCTCTGGGACGTCAGCGACGTGCAGGCCGACATGAACGACGACGGCGGGGTCGACGGCGACGACGTGATCCTGTTCTTCTTCCTCTGGGACTCGGGGTGCTGAGCGGGCTCAGACGCCGAGTCTTGCGGTGCCGAGAGGCGCGTCGATTCTCACCTTCTTGTTGATCGTGCCGCGCCAGGTTGTGGTGCCGGGCTTGAGGCGGTACTTGCTGCCGTTGGTGGTGCCGGCGAGCGCGGTGGGCATGGTCCGGTACGGGTTGGTGTAGCCCCCGACCTCGGTGGTCTGGGCGGAGTTGAAGTCGATCCAGAAGCCGTCGACGGCCATCGTGGGCCAGGTGACCCCCGCGTCGATGATGTCGGCGACCGCGCTCGCCACGCGTGGGGCGGGGTCGTCGGTGTTGCGGCTGTTCATGAGCACCACGATGTTGATGCCGTCCGAGCGTTGCCACATGACGCTGTTGGAGCCGTCGAGGGATCCGGAGTGGACGCCGCCACGGGTGGGGTCTTCGGTGAAACGGGTGCCGCTGTTGCCGCCGACGGCGACGCGGTAGTTCTCCATGAACGTCAGCATCGCCGCGGCGCTCATGACGAGGTTGCCGTGGCCGATCATGACCTCGTGCTCCCACGCACCGTACGGGCAGTTCAGCGGGCCGCTGACGTTGTCAAACACGCTGCTGCACCCGCTGCCGCCGGAGTAGAAGGGCTCGCGAGCATTCTGGTTGGCGTCGAACGTGCGCCCGGTGAAGATCTCGGTGGAGGGGACCCACATCGAGGGTGTGAGGATGTTGCCGCGGATGAAGTTGATGTAGCTGGATCCGCTGGCGGTCTCGATGACTCGGCCCAGGCACATGTAGCCGAAGTTCGAGTAGCAGTACGTGAGCATGCCGTTGTCGTTCATGCACCCGTTTCCGCCCGGCGTGAACTCGAGCGGTTCACCGAGCATGTAACGGATGGTGTTGTCTCGCCCCGGCGGCGAGGCGATGTTCATCGCGTCTGCGATTTCCACCGCCTTGAACTGCGGATCGCGGATGGGTGCCGTGGATCGGTTCCATCCGCCGCGATGATCGACGACGTTGCGGATGGTGACGTTCCGCAGGCGGCTGTCCCCGAGGGGGCCGAACGGCGTGAGGTTGAGCACGCCGGGTACGGGCTGACCGAGGTTGAAGACCGGGGTGCTCCAGCCGAACTCGCCGGCGTTGATGAGGTCGCGGATCGCCGCGGCGGTGATGGGCTTCTCGCAGCTCGCGATCCGCATCGGCGTGTTCTCAGGGACGGTGATCCACTGAAACTGGCCGGTGAGCATGCTGCCGAACCCGCGCTGGTAGACGATGACGCCGTTGCGGCTGACGGCGAGCACGCCGGCGGCGATATTGCTCTCGGCCATGACGGTCTGCATCGCGTCGTCGAAGGCCGAGAGCGAGGCGATGGCTCGGCCGCTCTCGGCGAGCTGGGCGTGAGCCATCGGAGCCGCGCACGTGAGAGCAGCGAGGGTGCAGGCGAGCGGGAACTTGTTGAACATGTTGAGTTCTCCCTGTGCCGCGGGGTTACTGCAGGTTGACAAGGACGAGCACGAGTCCAGACTCACCCTTGGCGAGGCGGGTCATGGCCTTGCCGATGACCGCGCCGTGAGACCGGGAGGCGTCGGTCGCGGACATCGCGTGCCCGGGCGTGTCGGAGGTGGTGAGCAGGTCGCCGACGGCGATCGCGCCGAGGGAGGCATCGCAGCGGACCCACACGCGGCCGCTGAGGGCGAGCGGCGGGGCGTCCTGGTGCCCGGGGAGATTGCCCATGATGCTGCCCGCGGGGAGGTTGTTGGCGCCGCTGATGACGCCCGCGACCTTGCGGTTGTACGCGCCGCGCGCGGTGCAGAGGTGGCCGGGGTTGGCCTCGTCGATCATCACGACGGTCCCTGGCTCGGGCCGTTCGCCGTCCGCGAAGGGGAAGCGCTCCGCGAGGTCTGCGCCGACCACTTCGAGCACTTTGACCTTGGTGACGTCCGCGCCGCTGATGTCGACGGTGCCGCCGTCGAAGTTCAGGAAGAGGGTCGAGGCAACGCCGTTGCTGCGGGCCATGATCTCGTTGTTGTCAAACACGATGTTGGCACCTGTGGTGGAGCCAAGCGTGAGGAAACCGCCCGAGGCTGGTTCGGCGTCGGAACCACCCTCGATGTGCAGGCGGGTCGCGGGCGACGTGGAACCGATGCCGACCCGCCCGCCGCCGTTGACCATCAGAATGTTGTTGGTCGCATCGGGATTGAGGTTCAGCGTGTTCCAGCCGTTGATTTCGTCACCGTCGAGGGTGATCGTCTGGCCGAAGCCGCCGGTGGGGGTGTTGATACGAACGGCACCGTCGGCAAAGGTCGTGTTCTCGCTGCTCGCGTGGACCGTGAGCTTCGCGACCGGGTTCGTGGTCCCGATCCCCACGTTGCCCGTATTGGAGCTGCTGATGTTGGTCCCGCTTGTCGCCCACGGGCCGGCGGCGTAGATCGCAAAGGGGCTCGGGTTGATCGCCTGCCGCGGCGAGAGAAGGGTGAACAGCCCGGTGCTCGCGCCGGGCCGCACCGAGACTTCAAGCCAGCGAGCCGGTCCGACGAAGGCCCCGGCCCCGAAGTCGAGGGTCGCGTTCACAAGGCCGTCGGTCACGTTTACGTCTTCAAGCTGGACGGTCGAGCCGATCTGGAGGCCCCCGGAGTTGACGCCGTACAGACGGAACCAGAGGTCGTATGTGCCGTTGGCAGCTTGCCCGTTCAACTCCAGCTTGCCCTGGTAGGTAAAGGCGGTTTGAGCGTGAGCGGCGGTCGCGAGTGTCGCGGCCAGTACGGCGGTGAGGGTGGCCAATCGCATGTCTAAGCCTCCGTAGGGTCCAACTGAAGGCGGGCACGGCGCGCCGCCGATAGGTGCAACGGGTTTCGGGGCGATTCCTGCCGCGATCCCGGAGCATTTTTTCCCGCGGACCTGTTGATCATGCCGGGCTATGGGACGACGTTCGGGGTCTGGTACCATCTCGGGTGCGCCCGCGCCGGGGCGTGGCTGAGGAGGACAGCGCATTTCGGATCGACCTGAGGAGCTGTCGGAGGCTGGCGCGGGCCTGCTCGGTCGAGCAATCGCCGGCGATGTCGTCGCCCTCGAGCGGCTGTTGGTGCGCTACCAGTCGAGGCTCCTGGCCCGGTTGCGGCGAAAGCTCCCCGCTTCGCTCGCGCGGGTGATCGCCGCGGAGGACGTGCTGCAAGACGCCTTTCTCGCGGTCTTTCGGGGCATCCGGTCCTTCCGCCCCAGCGGCCCGCTCGCGTTCGAACGCTGGCTCATCACCATCACCGATAACTGCATGTTGGACGCGATCCGGGCCGCCGCCGCGGCCAAGCGCGGCGGCGGGTGGACGATGGCCGATGCCGGGTTCGACGGCAGCCGCGCGCTGTCGATGCTCGACATGGTCGCGATCGACAGCCACACGCCGAGCCGGTCGACGGCGAACCGCGAGCTGGCCGCGGCGGTGGTGTCGGCCATCGAGCGGATCAGGCCGGACTACCGCGAAGCAGTCAGGCTGCGTTTCCTGGAAGGCCGCGCGATCCCGGAGATCGCGGCGAAGCTCGGGAGAACCGACTGGTCGGTGCACAAGCTCTGCGCCAGGGGGCTTCGTGAACTCGAAACCGAACTTTCCCCGCACCGCAAGTCTCGTGGAGTTTGATCCGGCAGGAATCGGCCGGGTCCGCGTTTCATGAAGGAGGAACCCGTCGGACGCTGGGTGCCCGCACAGGCAGACCGCGAAGCCGGAGGATCGATGTTGGAAGGCGGAGATACCAGGACGGTCTCGAGCGGCGCGAGGAGCAGCCGGGAGACGCTCCGCGCCGTGCGTGCGGCGCTGGACGAGTTCGTCCGTCGCCGGGCCAGCGGTGAGGCAGTCTCGCGCGCAGAGTTCGAGCGGGAGCACAGCGATCTCATGCCCACGCTGGGCGCCGAACTCGACCTGCTGAAGGTCATGGACGCGGCGTCGCGCCGGGCGATCGAGGGATGGGGCTCTTCGACGCCAACGGGCGGGGAACGCGCGTACGAGAGGAGCTTCGGCGCGCCGGCGCGGATCGCCGGGTACACCATCCGGCGCGAGATCCATCGTGGTGCGCAGGGCGTGGTGTACCTCGCGGTGGAGGATGCCACCCAACGCGAGGCGGCGGTGAAGGTGCTGCACCCGGGGCTCTTCGGGCGTGCGGGTGACAGCGCCCGCTTCGAGCGCGAGGTGGGGATCCTTCGGAGACTCCGGCATCCGGGAATCGTCGCGGTGCGGGACTCGGGGCTCGCGGAGGGGTGCCACTACTTCGCGATGGACTATGTGGAGGGCGAGCCGCTGGACCGGGCGTTGCTCGGAACGGCGCGACCGCTGCGTGAGAAGCTCGAGATGTTCGTGGAGATCGCCGAGGCCGTTGCCGCGGCGCACGTCCGGGGGGTGATCCATCGCGACCTGAAGCCGGCCAATATCCGCGTAGACCTCGCGTCGCGCCCGCACGTGCTGGACTTCGGACTGGCGAAACTCGTGGAAGGCTCGCAAGGCCTTTCCATGACGGCGGACGGCCAGTTTGTGGGCTCTCTTCCGTGGGCCTCGCCCGAGCAGGTCGGAGGCGGGGGAGAGGTCGACGTTCGCAGCGACGTCTACGCGCTGGGCGTCATTCTCCATCAGATGCTCACGGCGTCCTTCCCGTACCCGGTGGTCGGTCCGGTGCGGGAGGTCGTCCGGACGATTGTGGAAGTCGAGCCGACGCCGGCCAGCAGGGCAAACCGCGAGCTCGACGACGAGATCGACACCATCATCCTCAGGTGCCTCAGCAAATCTCCGACACGCCGGTACCAGTCGGCCGGTGAACTGGCGGCTGATGTCCGGCGGTACCTCAACGGCGAGCCGATCGACGCCAAGCGGGACTCGTCGCTCTACGTCCTGCGGAAGCAGGTGGTGCGGCACCGGTGGCTCGTCACGCTCGCCGCGACGCTCGCGCTGTCGCTGGTGGCGTTCGCCGTGTACGCCAGCTACAGCGCAGCGGAGAGTCGGTCGCTCGCGCAGCGGGAGGCGGTGGCGCGGGTGAAGGCCGAAGAGGCGGGGGCACGCGCGATCGAGGCGCAGATCGAAGCGTCGAACGAGCGCGACGCGGCGAACGAGGCCCGCTCCAGCGAGATGGCGCAGCGGCAGACCGCAGAGCGCGAAGCACGCCGCGCGGAGGCACTGACGTCGTTCTTCGTGCGCGCCTTCGGCGTCGCGGATCCTGAAGCGAGCGAGACCGAGGGCGTGACGCTCCTTGCCCTGATCGAGAGAGCCGCCGCGGAGGCGGGGAGCGCGTTCGCGGGCGACCCCGCGTCGGAGGCGAGGGTGCGTTCGGTCCTCGGCGGTGCGTACGCGACCTTCGGGCGATTGGAAGAAGCACGCGTCCAGCTCGGTCGCGCGATCGAGCTGCACGAACGCACGCTCATGAGCGGCACCGCGGCGAAGTACGAAACGCTCTGGAACTACGTGTCGGTGCTGGAGGACTCGAACCCGCAGGATGATTGGCGCAACCGGTGGCGCATGGTCTGGGCGGCTTATCCCGAGCTCCTCAAGAGCAGGTCCCCGCGGCTTGCGGAGCTGATGCGGGAGATCCCGGCGGAGTCGTTCGCCGCGTTCGAGCCTGCGCTTCACGAGCCGCCTCTGTTGAAGCTGAGTGTTGTGGCGCGGGAGACGCTCGACGACGACGAGCAGGCGTGGATGCTCTTCGCCGACGCACTCCACCTGGCGGGTTCTCGCCTCGGGATGAAGTACAAGGGGGACACCGCGTGCCAACTGCTCGGCGAGGCGTTGGAAATCGAGAGGCGCTTCCTCGCGGAGACGAACCGGCGCGTGGTTCGGACCGTGGATGCGTTGGTGACCAGCGAGATCGGCCGCGGGCGTTTCGAGCAGGCCGCGGCTCTCGCGGGTGCTTCGCGGGCGGCCCTGGCAAAGACCCTGCCAGAGGCTCACTGGCTGATCGCGGTTCACGATGCAAACCTCGCGGTGTGCGCCGCGCGGGAAGGGCGGACCGAGGGCGCGGAAGCGATGCTGTTGGCTGCGCTCGGACGCGTGGAAGCCGCGCGAGGCGCCGACAGCCCCGCCGCCGTCAAGCTCGCCACCCAGGCGGCGAACCTGTACGGCGCCCTCGGCCGAGAGGAGGAGGAGCGGCGGTGGCGTCGCACCGTCGCGGACCGGCTGGTGAGGAGCAACGACACCGATGTCATCTTCCGTATCCACGACGCGAGCTGCCGGGCCCAACTGCCGCTCGCCGATGCGCTGATGAAGCTGCGCGCGGCGCACTTGAGCGGGAAGCGCAGCGCGGCACCGACGGTGAGCGAGGTGCTGCGGATGGTGGGGGAGACCGTGGAGGAAGACGAGCCCCTCGCCGCGCTCGTCAGTGAGTTTCTGTACGGCATCGCCAAGGCCGAGTCGAACCGAACGGGGTTCAGCGGACAGACGCTGCGATTGCTCAAGGAATCAGCCCGGCTGGCCGAGGCGAGCCCGTGCATGCTGCCGCACAAGCGAGGCACCGCGGTCTGGTGGCTGGCGTACCAGCACGAGAGCGCTGGCAGGCATGCGGAGGCCGAGCCGCTGGCACGAAGGGCGCTCAATCACTTCCGATCAGCGAGCTACGAGCGAGACCGCCTCGTCGCGCTCGGCCAGAGTCTCGAGGGCGCCTGCCTCGGTGCCCTCGGGCGCCCGGAAGAGGCCGAGCCGATGCTGATCGCCGGGCTCGATGGCACGCTGGCGGCCGTTGGCCCCGGCGCGGTCGACACCTTCGTCACGTTCCGCAGGCTGGCGAGTTTCTACCGCGAGGTCGGACGGCCC